>NZ_CAKKTK010000015.1:19937-59439 GCF_920656135.1 Frankia sp. Cppng1_Ct_nod
ACAGCACGGCTACAGAGCTCCCGTGAGCTGCTCGGCGCTGCGACAGTCCGGGAGCCGGGCAGGATCCCGCGGCCACGCGACCACACCCCCAGTAACCAGACATAATCAAATCGGTGCGGGGGTAATCTGCGTGACCGGAACCGGCCCACCGGCAATCCCGGGGTGGAAGACTGTGGGCCGTGACAGACGAGCGGAACGTGCTCGGCGGGGAGCTTGAGGCCTGCGGTAACGATCCGGTGACCGGCTTCTTCCGCGACGGGTGCTGCAGCACCGGGCCGGAAGACCTCGGCAGCCACACCGTGTGTGCCGTGGTCTCCGCGGAGTTCCTGCGCCACCAGCAGCAGACAGGCAACGACCTCATCACGCCCAGACCCGAGTACCAGTTCCCTGGGCTGCACCCCGGGGACAGATGGTGCGTCGTCGCGGCGCGGTGGTTGCAGGCCTACGAGGCCGGTGTCGCGGCGCCGGTCGTGCTCGCCGCCACGCACGCTCGCGCGTTGGACATCGTCCCACTCGCGGCACTGCGCAGACACGCGGTGGACGTGCCCGCCGACCCACGCTCGCTGGGCTGACCCTCCCGAATGCCTGGGGGCGAGGCGCGGAGCCTGGGGGGGCCGGATGCCCGGGGCACGGGGCACAGATGCCTAGAACGAAACCATCGGGACGCGGCGGAAGCGACGTCCACGCGGTCCGCGCCCGGTCGGTGCGGGATGCTGTCGGGATGCGCGAAGTAAGCATCAGGGACGATGTGATCCGACTGGGTCAGTTCCTGAAACTGGCGGACGTGGTCGAGGCGGGTTCGGATGTCAAACTGCTGCTTGCCAGCGGTGAGGTGAGCGTCAACGCCGAGGTTGAGACCCGGCGCGGTCGCCAGCTCGTCCGGGGAGATCAGGTCTGCGTCGCCGGCGAGGACCTTCAGGTGCGTTGACCGTGCCCGGATCTGAAGACCTGAAGAACCGCCTCTCCGAAGTGGTCGGCTGCCTCAGACATGGACACAATGATCATTGAACAGCGAAAGCAGGCGTCCTGAGCTGCGGTCCGTTGGTGGATGTCAGCCGGTGAACATCCGACGGTATGCAGCGGTGTTCGGCGTCCGGATGAAACATGGGAAATGATCGAGATATGATCATGGGTGGGGCCCGATGAGCGAAACGAGCCGGTGGTCCGCGGTGACAGGCGGCACGCAGGGGCCGCGGTATGCCGCCCAGTTTGCACGGCTCGCCGCCGAGGGCGCGGACGTACATGGCGAAGCCACCCTGTGCGCCTCGCTGGTGTCACCGGGTTCGCGGGTGCTCGACGCCGGCTGCGGGACCGGCCGGGTCGCGATCCGGCTGGCCCAGCAGGGATACTCCTGCACCGGGATCGACAGCGACGCTTCCATGCTCGCGGAAGCCCGAGCCGCGTCGCGGGACGTGACGTGGCTCCTCGCCGACCTGATGGACATCGCCGACCTGGTGGACATCGGCGACCTGCACGAATCCTTCGATCTCGTCGTCGCGGCCGGCAACGTGATCCCGCTGCTCGCGCCCGGCACCGAACCCCGGGTCATCACCGCCCTCGCCGACCGGCTCGCACCCGGAGGTCTTCTGATTGCCGGGTTCGGCCTCGACCGCGCACACCTGCCGCTACCCGACGCCCGTTCCGCCTGGCCGACTATGATCAGTGGTGCACGAAGGCCGGACTCGTGCTGGACCGGCGCCACGCCACCTGGGACGGTGCCACCTCGGACAGCGCCGCATACGACGGAGGCGGCTACGCGGTCAGCATCCACCGTCGCGGCACCGGCAGGCACTGAAGCCCCGTGCGGCAGCTCGTGCGGCAGCTCGAGACCTCAGCGCCGGGAACGCCCGGATAACCCGGCCGTGATCCGCGGCAATGCCCGCGACGGTTCCGGCGGTTCTCAGTTTCCGTCGTCGCCCGACCAGGGGGCCGTCCAGCGGTTGTCGACGTGGTCGTCGCGCCGGACGAAGCGCAGGTCGGTGGACAGGCGCATCACGTCCCCGGCGACGTCCAGGGAGGCATGGATGAGACGCGGATTGTGCAGGGTGATGTCGCCGGCTCTGCTGGTGGTGTGCATCCACCGCCGGCCCAGCCGGGTGGCGACCCAGACGAGGTCGTGGCTGATCGGCCGGGGATCGTCCGGGCGGTCCGTCACCTCGCGCAGCGGCATCAGCTGCTCACGGCTCAGCCGATGCGAGCCTTCCAGGTAGACGAGGCCACCGGTGTCGACCGAGCAGTCACCCAGGGAAATCCACATGGTCACCAGACGATCGGAGCCTCCGTCGAGGTAGTCGAAATCGATGTGGGCGCGGGTCGCGCTGCCCGATCCCTGGTGGAAGTGTCGGACGATGCGCCGCGGGAGCAGGGTCGCGGGACCGCCGAGGAGCGTCTCGGCGAGGTGCAGGAGCGTCGGGTCCTCGACGAACCGGGTGAAGCCCGCGGACCGTGCGAAGCCATGGGCCGGGTGGCCAGGCCAGCCGTGCGGCGGAATGTCCGGTGGTACCTGTCCGGAGAAGACCCCGCAGGCCGGTTCGGTGCCGGGCCTGAGGTAGGCAGGGTCGAACCGGGAGAAGTAATCCGCTCGCAGCGCACGGACCTCGTCGGGGTCGACCACATCGCGCAGGTGCAGGTAACCGTCGTCATGGAACCGACGCCGGAGGGCGTCCGGGTCGGACAGCAGCGGCGTGCTGTCGCGCAGCGGCTTGAAGAAGGCCCTGTCGACGGAGATCGGCAGACCGTTCGAAGTTAGTTGTCGCACGGCGACAACCTTCTGTCACATCTTGCGGTGCTCGCTGCGCCTTATCCAGAACGAGACGCAGAATCACCATGTATTTTCCCCGCAAGCAGGGGGGTGTCACCTAATCGCGCTCATTCGGCTACGTTCCGTCCTTGATGTCGGTCGAGGCACTCGCGAAGCAGCCCCGGGGACGTCGATCGGTAACGACTACAGGTAGAGGCCGGAATGCGTGTCCGGCCTGGTGGTCTGAACCGGGGTTCGGCCGTCGCGGAGCGCGAACAGTTCTGCCAGCGTCGTCGTCGGCCCGATGCCGTCCGTTGTGCCGAGCCAGGCGGCGGCCTCGTCGTACGGCAGTGCTCCCACCTCGACCTGCGCCAGGCACCGGCCGGGGCGCACGATCGCCGGGTGCAGCCGGACGAGTTCCTCGTTGGTGGTGAGCGCGACCAGGACGTCCCGGCCCTGCCCGACCAGACCGTCGGTCAGGTTGAGCAGCCGTGACAACGCCTGACCCGAGGAACCCCTGGTGTCGCCGCGGATGAGTTCGTCGCAGTCCTCGATCACCAGCAGCCGCCATCGCCGCCGAGCGCCGTCGAGCTCGCGGGCCTGCTCCCCGCCCAGGTCACCAGCGTCATCATCATGATGGGAACCGGGTCCACCGGACCCGGCCGCCTCCCGGTCACCATCGTCCTGATCACCATCGTCCTGATCGCCGTCGTCCTGATCGCCGTCGAAGCCGATCGCGACCTCCATCAGGTATTCGGGGTCGCCGAAGAGCGCCTCCGGGTCCAGGACACAGTCGACCTGGCACCAACGCCGCCACTCATGGGCCAATGCGCGCAGGATGGTGGTCTTCCCGGTTCCGGCCGGCCCGTTCAGCATGATCAACCGCCCGAACGCCGTCTCGCGCTTGACCGTCATAAGCCGGTCAAGCGCACCGATCGTGCTGCTGGCGTAATTACGGCGGATCGACCCCCACGATGTCGTGGCCGCCTTGCGGGTGGTGCGGGTCGGACCGCGGCGCGTGGACAGGTACCAGAAGCCCATGGTGACAGCGCTGTCCGCGCCCGGTTCAGCAGCAGCCCCCCGCACCACCCCGTCGAGCACCCCGCGGGCCAGCTCCTCGCTGACCGCCGTCACGGTGACCTCGCCGCCGCCTCCACGCCACCGCACAGCGCGCAACGTCCACCCCTCGCCCGCGGCCAGCCGTGAGTCGCGCGAGTCCTCCACCACGGCGCGCAGCACACGTGCGCCGGCGGGCAGGAGGGACGCACCCGGCCGAAGCCGATCGATCCGGGCACCGAATGCCCATGGCTGCTCACCGGTGGTGAACGGAGCCAACGCAAGTGCATCGACCACGTCGTACGGTGTGTCCGAGTCGTCGAGGGCGACCACGAACGGAAGACCGGTCCCCTGATCCAGAGACTCCGACGTTACCGAGGACTTCGAGCGCGACGCATTCTGATGAGGGATGGACACAACACCGATAGTCGATGACCAGCGCCGCCAATACCACCGAGTTTCGGCTCACTGTCGCAACGGATCTCCGCTCACGACAACCGGGGCTTCCCTCTCACGGGCAGCGAGGTGGTCCGGGGCGCGAATCGGGCGGATCCGGGTGCTCCGGGCTCAACTGGGGCCGATGTTGCCGCATCATGGGACGGTGCATCCTGAAGATGTTCCCGCGGGGGATCCCGTAACCGGGCAGAACGGGGCGTGTCCCTTCACCGTGGACAGGCCGATCATGCTGCAACGGTGGGAGCGACTGACTTTCGCGCACTGGCCGTTCGACCCCGCGGTGGTTGGGCGCCTTCTCCCGGACGGCCTTCGGCCGGACACCTACGACGGCGCGGCGTGGGTGGGCCTGGTGCCGTTCTTCATGGACGTCGCGACCACCGGGGGGCGCGGGGCACCCTGGGTCTCGAACTTCTGCGAGACGAACGTCCGAACCTACGTACGTGATCGTGAGGGACGTCCGGGGATCTGGTTCTTCTCCCTGGACGCCGCCAGACTCGGCGCCGTGGTCGTCGCACGCACGACCTACCGCCTCCCGTACTTCTGGTCGTCGATGCGACTGGTCGAAAGCGCCGAGGAGATCTCCTACAGCTGCCTGCGCCGCGGGTCGGGCCCACGAGCCGTGACCAGCCGGGTGAGGATCCGGATCGGTGAGCCGTATCGTCCCGAGGAGCTGGATGAACGGGACCATTTCCTGACCGCCCGGTGGATGCTGTTCAGCGCGGCCGGTTCCCGATACCGGTTCGCACGGGCATGGCACGAGCCCTGGCCACTGAACCGTGCGCAGGCCCTGAGCGTCGATGACCAGTTGGTCGCCGCGGCCGGGCTCCCACAGCCGGACGGAGAGCCTCTGGTGCACTACTCCCCCGGTGTTGCTGTTCGCATCGGTCGCCCCGAGCGCTACCGGTCGAAGTCGTCGTAGACACCCTGCCTGCTTGCCGAAACACATCTGCGATTGACCACGACGTTGCGGCATCCGGTTTCGTGCGGTTTCGTGCGGTTCCGTGCGGCTCTCATCGTGCGAGGACGAGTGCGACGGCCAGCGTGACCATGGCCCACGCGAAGACCCGCAGCGCCCGCTCGAGCGGCGCGAGAAGATCGGCGCGGCCGAGTTCCCGCTGGTGACCGTCGGTGAAGCTGATCCGGACCGACACGGCGTCGACCCGACGTCGCAGTGTTCGCGCGGGTACGCTGAGCGCACGCTGACCGAGTGACAGCAGGAAGGCAGCCATCGCGCCGATGCCGGCTGCCGGTGGGACGGACCAGTGCTGGGCGTAGGCGCCGACGAGAACGGGGAACGCGCCCCATCCGGCGGCGAACCCGATGGCGTTGTGCATCCGGCCACCGGCAAGCTCAAGGTTGTAACCGCAGACCAGCAACCCGCCCGCGACGACGAACGGCAGCAGTCGCAACCCACCGACGGCGAGACCCATCGCCATGGCCGCGGTGATGCTCAACGTTGCCATGACCGCGAGCGTCCGACTGGGGATGCCGGTGCCGAGCGGCCTGCCGTGCAGCTCGTCGAGGGCGTGCGCGCCGATGCCGACAGCGAGGAAGAACGCGAGCAGGGTGCCGCCGAGGCGCCACAGCACAAGGTGCGGCACGAGCGCGGCGCCGATCGCGACATACGACAGGTGCCAGAACGTGTAGGGCGGGTGGAGCAGCGTCACCCAGTCCCGGACACCACCGGTGCCGCGTCCCATCGCGTAAAATGCTGCGCGCTCGGTGGTCGCGCTCATGGCCGTGGCCCGGTCGCTGTCGGGTCCTTACGACCCCACATGACCAGACCGCCACCGAGGCTCATCAGCCGGACACCGACGTCGGACAGGCCTGCCGCATGCCATGCGGCGACGTGGTCGTCGACCGGGTGGCGCCGGTAGTGCGCGCTGATGCTCGGGCCGAGGAAGCGGCCCACCCGCAACCAGGCGCGACCGCCGGTGAGCGCGCCGAGCAGGGGCAGCGCGCACCGGGTGTAGAGCCACCACGACACCCGCCACGCCGGGTTCGGCGGCACGTGGAACTCCAGGCTCGCGAGGATGCCGCCCGGGCGCAGGCACCGGGCCATCTCCGCGACGGTGTCCGCCGGATCGTCGACATAGCGCAGCAGGTAGGAAAACGTCACGGCGTCGAACACGCCACCGGCGAAGGGAAGCTCCTCGGCCCGGGCGACCACGAGCCGGACCTGGCCGTCACGGCCCGACCGGCGCACCTGGACGACTCCGGCGCGCAGCATCGGCTCGTTGAGATCGACCCCGATGACATCCGCCCCGGTCCGTCCCGCCGTCGCCAACGCGATCCCCGCGGGGCCCGTCGCCACGTCGAGCACCCGCGCCGGCGCGACGGCGGCGACCTGGTCGACGACCGCGCGACGCCAGCGTCGGTCCTGCCCGAAAGAGAGCAGGAAGGCCAGCCGGTCGTACCGGGCGGGCAGCCCCGCGAACACCGTGCGGGCCACATCCATGTTCATCCACCCAGCCTGCCAGAAGCATCACGAAACGCGACAGGACCCCTACCCTCCACCGGCCTCACCTGTCTGCCGAAATTCTGCGGCCCACCGCTACGAGGGCATGGCCGACGGGGTCTGGTCCGGGTCTTCGACCGAGGCCAGACTGACGCACGACACCCCGGCGCCGGCGCGCCCGTCGATAGAGGAGCCACTTTCATGGCCGACTCCGTTCGGATGTCGTATGCGCACGCCCTCGCCGAGCATCGCTGGGAGGTACCCGCGCGCTACAACATCGCGGCAGACGTCTGTGAAAGGCATCCCCGCGACAAGCTCGCGATGATCTACGAACGTTTCGACGGCTACCGCGCCGATGTGCGCTGGGGCGAGCTACAGGACCTGGCGGCGCGGGCGGCGCACGCCCTCGCCGCGGCGGGTGTCGGACGCGGAGATCGCGTGGCGGTGGTCCTGCCCCCGTCACCGGAGACGGCAGGGGTGTTCTTCGGCACCTGGAAGCTCGGCGCGCTCCTGCTGTCGATGAGCGTCCTCTACGGCGACGATGGGATCCGGCACCGACTCACCGACTCGGGCGCCGCCGTGCTCGTCACCGACAGGGCCAACGCGCCGCGCTTCGCCGGGATGCACGAACGCGTCCTCGTGCTGGACGACGGGTTGCTCGACGGTCACCCTTGCGAGCACGAGACCGCGGACACGAGCGCCGATGACCCGGCGCAGCTGTACTACACCTCCGGCACCACCGGTGTGGCCAAGGGCATCGTTCATGCTCACCGTTACCTTCTCGGGCACAACGAGTTCGTCCACTGCCATGACGTGCGCGACGGCGAGCGCTTCCACGGCATGGGCGAGTGGGCGTGGGCGGCGGGCATCGCGCCGCTTCTCGGCCCGTGGCGCCTGGGCGCGGTGCAGTGCGTCTACCAGCGCAAGGGCGGCTTCGACCCGCGCAGACAACTGGACTTCCTCTCCCGCAACGAGGTCACGAACGTGTTCACCACGCCGACGGCGATGCGGTCGATGATGGGCATCGCCGATGCCGCCGAGCGCTACCCCCAGCGGTTGCGGATCGTCTGCTCCGCCGGTGAACCGCTCAACCCCGAGGCGATCCGCTGGTTTCGGGACCAGTACGGCGTCACGGTCCTCGATTACTACGGGATGACCGAGAGCTATCCGATGGTCGCCAACTACCCGTTCATGGAGGTCCGGGAAGGCTCGATGGGCAGGCCGCTGCCCGGCTGGGACGTGGCGATCCTCGACGAGGACGAACGCCCTGTCGCCTCCGGGACGCGTGGCGAGATCTGCCTGCGGTCGCGTTCCAACCCGCACTACCCGCTCGGGTACTGGAACCGCGCGCAGGAGTCCGAGCAGACGTTCGGCGGTGAGTGGTTCCACACCGGTGACGCGGCCAGCCTCGACGAGGACGGCTACTACTGGTTCGAGGGGCGGGCCGACGACCTCATCATCGCGGCCGGCTACCGGATCGGGCCGTTCGAGGTGGAGTCGGCCTGCCTGGAGCATCCCGCGGTGGCCGAGGCCGCCGCGGTCGGCTCGCCGGACGAACGCCGCGGTCACGTCGTCAAGGCCTTCATCGTGCTCGCCGAAGGTCACGAGCCATCCACCGGGCTGGCCGAGGAGATCCAGGCGCATGTGCGTGAACGGCTCAGCGCGTACGCCTACCCGCGTCTGATCGAGTTCGTCGACGGTCTGCCGAAGACCCTCACCGGCAAGATCCGGCGCATCGAGCTCCGCCGCGCCGAACAGGACAACGCCCGGACGGCGTGACCCGCCCCGTCCTCATGACGACGGCCCGAAAGGTCGCATGCGTGGACAAACCGACCTGGGAACGTGCACGCAGCGGCCGGGACCGCGAGGATGAGGCCACGGATACCGACCTTCGCTACGCCTCGCCGGCCGGACGCTGGGTGCTGCTCGCCACCGTGCTCGGCTCCAGCATCGTCTCCCTCGACGCCACCGTCGTCACCGTCGCCCTGCCCCGGATCGGCCAGGACTTCGGGACGGGGCTGTCGGCCCTGCAATGGACGGTCAACGCCTATACCCTCACCCTCGCCGGGTTCCTTCTGCTCGGCGGCTCGCTCGGCGACCGGTACGGCCGCCGGAAGGTGTTCCTCATCGGGGTGGGATGGTTCGCGACCGCCTCGCTGCTGTGCGCGGCAGCCCCCACCGCCGACCTGCTGATCGCGGCCCGGGCACTACAGGGGATCGGCGGGGCACTGCTGATCCCGGGAAGTCTGGCGATCATCGAGGCCACCTTTCGCCCCGACGACCGCCCGGCGGCCATCGGAGCCTGGTCGGGTCTCGGCGGGGTCGCCGTCGCCATCGGCCCGTTCCTCGGTGGCTGGCTGGTCGAGGCCGTCTCCTGGCGACTGATCTTCTTGATCAACCTGCCGCTCGCCGCCGTCGTGGTCGGGGTCTCGCTCCGCCACGTCCCCGAAACCCGGGACCCCCATGCCACCCGCGGCCTCGACCTGCCCGCGACCGCCCTGACAGCCCTGGGCCTGGCCGGTGTGATCTACGCGCTGACCGAGGGCAGCAGCCTCGGATGGGGGTCACCAGCCGTGCTCGTCACCGGCGTCGGCGGGGCCGCGGCCCTGGCGGCGATGGTCGTCGTGGAGGCGCACAGCCCGCACCCGATGCTGCCGCCCGAGATCTTCCGGTCCCGGCAGTTCGACGCCGCCAACCTGGTGACGTTCATCGTCTACGCCGCTCTGGGCGGATCGACCTTCCTACTCCCGGTCGTGCTCCAGAATGCCGTCGGGTTCTCCCCCATCGCGGCGGGGGCGGCTCTGCTGCCGGTCACGATCCTGATGCTGACCCTGTCGGCCCGAACCGGCCGCCTGTCCCAGCGCATCGGTCCGCGCCTGCCCATGACCTTTGGTCCCGTCGTCGCCGGGGCCGGCCTTGCCCTGCTCACCCGCGTCGAAGCCGACAGCAGCTACCTCGGCACGGTGCTGCCCGCGATGGTCGTGTTCGGGCTGGGCCTCGCGCTGACGGTGGCGCCCCTCACCTCGACGGTCCTCGCCGCCGCCGGTGACACCCACGCCGGGGTGGCGTCCGCCGTCAACAACGACGTCTCCCGCGTGGGTGGGCTCGTCGCCGTGGCCACCCTGCCCGTCCTCGCCGGTATCTCCGCGAGCGCCTACCTCCACCCGGCCGAGCTCGCCGCCGCCTTCCACACGGCGATGTGGATCACAGCCGGGATGTGTGTGACCGGCGGGCTGCTCGCCCTCCTCACGATTCGCCGGCCGACCCCCGCGCCGCGGCCCGCCCCCGTCCACCACTGCCCCCTGGATGCCACCCCCCTGCGCGGCGGGGACCGGTCGGTGCTGACGCTCGGCTCCGCGGCACCGGGAGCAACCCCCACCCGCTCCAGCGGATGAGCTCCGTCCGCGCCGCGGCCCGATCGGACTGCTGGCCGGTCACCCGACACCCCACTATGGTTGACGGGCGTCACCGCCCGCAGAACAACGAAGGGTGAACGTGGGGTCGCTGCTTGTTATTGGAAAATGGTTCGTTCTTTCTCTCGCCCTACTGTCGCTGGCCGCATGGTTCACGGTGGTGTGGGTCGGGCGACGCCACGGTCTGGCCGCGATAACAGCAATCGGCGCCGTTGCGGCGCTTCTCACCCTGACCACCGCGGCGGACGTCGTCAACGCCCACTACAGATACCTGCCCCGGGTCGATGACGTGGTCGGTCAGAAGAGCTGGCCGACCGTATCCCTGCGGGAGGTCGCCGATCCGGGAACCCGACCGACGAGGCCGCACCACGGTGGATCCGTCGTGGCTGTTCCCGTGGCCGGCACGTACAGCGGTTTCGGCACCCACACGGCCCTCGTCTATCTGCCGCCGCAGTATTTCACCGAGCCGACCCGCCGATTCCCGGTCGTCTATCTGCTGCACGGCTCGCCGGGCGTCCCTGTCGACTGGTACCGCGCGAACGAGGCGGCGCAGATCGGCGCGGGACTCGCCGCTGCCGGCCGGCCGATGATCCTCATCGCACCCCAGATGAGCCATGACTGGCTGGACGACAGCGAATGCGTGGATCGGCCTGGCGAACATATCGAGACCTACCTGATCAGCGATGTGATCCCGACCATCGATAACCGCCTGCGGACGATCGACAACCGGGACGACCGGACCTTCGCCGGGATGTCCGCGGGTGGTTTCTGCGCGCTCAACCTCGGTCTGCGTCACCGCGATCTCGTCGGGACGATCATCGATATGTCCGGGTTCTCACAGCCGACCCACAGCGGCGGCATGGCCGGGCTCTTCGGGCACCGACCCGACCTCGCCCAGGTGGCGACTGCCAACAATCCGGCTCAGTACGCATCATCGCTGCCCGCGAACCCACCCATGCGGGTATGGCTCGACTGCGGGCGCTCCGACCACGCCGCGCTCACAGACCTCCGCGCGATGGCGAACGTCTTGCGCAGGCCCGGCTACTCCACCGTCTTGCACCTGCGTCCGGGCGGGCACGACTACGGTGTGTGGGTCCCGGCCCTGCGAGACGGCCTGACGTGGGCCTGAACCGACTGGGAGCACGTGCCTGCCCGGCCCTGGTGATCAGGTGATCAGGGTGCGGCCGAGGTGGTCGGAGGAGTCCCGCACGCCGGGCAGGACGAAGAAGTAGCCGCCGCCGGTCGGGCTGATGTAGTCGACGAGCGGTTCGTCGACGAGCCTGGACTGCGTCGCCTCGAACTGGCGTATGACGTCCTGCTGGTAGCAGCAGAAGACCAGGCCCATGTCGAGGTTGCCGTTGCTGTCGACGCCCCGGTCGTAGTTGTAGCCACGGCGCAGGATGCGGGAGTCCTCGGTCTCCGCCGTGCGGGGGTTGGCCAGGCGGATGTGGGCGTCGAGCGGGATGGTCGTGCCCTTGGGGTCGCGGGCGTAGAGCGGGATGTCGGTCTCCGCGGTGCCGTCCAGGGGCGCGCCGGTGTCACGGCGCCGGCCGATCATCAGTTCCTGCTCGCTGAGCGAGACCCGGTCCCAGAACTCCACGAGCATCCGGATGATGCGGATGACCTGGTAGGAGCCGCCGGTGGTCCAGGCCGGCTCGTCGCCGCCGTGCACCCACACCAGCCGGTCCATCTCCCCGGCGCTGGTCACATCGGGGTTGACGATGCCGTCCTTGAAGCCGAGCAGGTTGCGCTGGGCGCCGGACGGCCGGGGTGGGTTGTGGAAGCCGTCGACGCGCCACCGTAGCTGCATGCCACCGCGGGTGTGGCGGGCGATGTCACGCAGCGCGTGCAGCACCGTGTCGTAGCTGTGCGCGCACAGTTGCAGGCTGAGGTCGCCGTGGGACTGTGCCGTGTCCAGGGCGTCGTTCGGGAACGTGCGCATCGGTGTGAGATGGCGCGGACGGCGGTCGGCCAGGCCGAAGCGGCCGTCGAACAGGGACGCGCCGACCCCGACGGTGACGGTCAGCGCGTCAGGCGGCACGGTGGGCCCGACGATTCCGCTGTCCGAGGGCGGGGCGGTCGTGCCCAGGTCGACCGGGGTGCCGCCGGCGGTGAGGAAACGCGCCCGCTCGGTGATCGCCTTGAGTAGGTCGGTCAGTTCCGCGCGGTCCGCCGCGACGACGTCGAAGGAGGCGAACATCGCCGCCTCCGGCTGCGGGGTGAGTATCCCGGCCTGATGCGGCCCGTGGAAAGCGACCTTCTCGTCGGAGACCTTGCCGCCGCTGGCGGCCACGGCCGGGCTCGCGGTGGCGATGGCCGTGCCCGCGCCACCGACGGTGGCGGCGCCCGCGGCCAACATGCCGGTCAGGAGCGACCTGCGTCCCAACCCTGCGCCCCGGGCCGGGCAGCCGGAGGCGGTGGTGGTGTCCGCCTGCCGCCGCGGTTGGGACTGCTCGGACCGGTCGATCATCGGTGGCTGCTCCGGAAAGTGGGTGGTGTCACGGGCGGGACGGGCAGGACGGCCGGGCCGGATCATCCGGTGCTCCTGATCTCGAGGACATCGGGGATCGACGCGAGGGTTTCCAGCAACGCCCCGAGGCTGCCGTTGAGCTTCCGCCGGTCGGCGAGGGCAAGGCCGCCGGGCGCGATCCAGGTTCCCTGCGGGTTCGCGACCTGCCGCAGGAGCGTCCCGAACGCATCAAGCCGTCGCCCGGCCGTCTCCAGCGTGGCC
The DNA here is from genome assembly GCF_920656135.1 of Frankia sp. Cppng1_Ct_nod. Lineage (NCBI taxonomy): Bacteria > Bacillati > Actinomycetota > Actinomycetes > Frankiales > Frankiaceae > Frankia > Frankia sp. Cppng1_Ct_nod. The sequence goes on from NZ_CAKKTK010000015.1 coordinate 32,792, forward strand.
GGTGCCCGGGTCCTGAGCACGGGGGAGATCACGGTCAGCAGCTCGCGGGTTCCGTCCACGTTCGCGCTCGCCGTCGCCAGGGCTGTGCCGCTGCCCTGGTCGGCGGAACCGGTGAGCTGGAACTGGAGGGTGTTCTCCAGGATCTCGTGGGTGCGCAGCGCCAGGTCGTTCGGGTCGAACTCCTGGGTCGGGAAGGCCTTACCCAGCTCGGCGACATCGGTGGACAGCTTTGCCGCCGGCGCCTTCAACGACTCCGCCGACTCGCCGTGCCACAGCCCGTACTCGATGCGGTGGAAGCCGCTGAACTCCGGGTCGTGCACCCCGCCGGGCAGGCCGTCGGGCCGTCCGTTGATCGCGGCGTCGAAGTCGCCGAACGTGCCGTAGGCGGCGCCCAGGCGTTCGTAGTCGAGATGCGCGGTCAGCCAGTCGCGGCGGGCCGCCTCGAGGTCGCCGGCATCGACATCCGCCCGCAGCGTGTCAGCGCTGGCCTGCAGCGTGACCAGATCGGCGGTGACGAATGCCTGGTAGGCGCGCAGGGGCTCGCTCATGGTCTCGCTCGTCACCGGGATGATCGCCTGGCTGTCACCGCCCGGCCCGGCCACCCGCCGGCTCGCCGAGACGACGGGCTCACCACCGTCGGGCAGGCACTGCCAGGCGTAGGTGCCCCCGCCGATGATCGCGGACAGCGGCCGGCTGGTGCCCGGCGCGAGCAGTTCGATCTCGGCGTGGATCGCTCCGTTCGCCGGGTCGATGAGCCGGACCTCCATGGTCTGCCCACCGGTGTTGCGGACGGTGAAGATCTGATGGCCCGGTTGCGGCGCCTCCCAACCCGCGGCGCAGGAACCGGACGCCACCTCGATCGTCGCGCCGCCGCTCGCGGTGGACGGACCCAGCACGAGGATGACGCCGCCGGCGACGAGGGCCGGTACCGCGACGAGGGCTGCCGGCAACGCCCAGCGCGGTGGTCGCCGGCGGCCTGCCGACATCGCCGCGACCGGAACCTTCTCGACCGGAACCTTCTCGACCGCAGCCGTATCGACCGGGATCGTCTCGACCGGTGCGGTGGCCGGCGCCGGGGTGGCCTGTCGGGCGGGGCGCGTGCCCCGGATGAACAGCACCATGACGGGAACGAGGTAGGCGAGGTATCCGACGACCTGGAGCACGGTCATCCGCGGGGTGATGTTGAGGACGCCCTCGACGAACCTGGAGTACCAGGCGCCCGGGTCGAAGGTACCGCCGAGATCGAACGCCGCTGTCCCACCGCCGGGCAGGACGCCGCCCTCCTGCAGATCACGCAGGCCGTAGCCGGCCACACCGGATGCGATGACGATGAGTCCGATGCCGGTGAACGTGAAGAACCTCGACAAATTGATCTTCACTGCCCTGCGGTACATGCCCACGCACAGTCCGGCGGCGAGGGCGATCCCGACAGCGGCGCCGATGAGCGGGCCGACCGACTCGCTCGCGCCGCGGGTCGTCGTCCAGATGAACAGGGAGGTCTCCAGACCCTCCCGGGCGACGGCCAGGAACGCCGTCAGGACCAGAACGCCCGGCCCGAGGGCCAGCGCGGCGGTGACCTTACCGCTGATCTCACCGGACAAGGCCCGCGCGGACCGCCGCATCCAGAAGACCATCACGGTGACGAACGCGACCGCGATCAGGCTCAGAACGCCGCTGAACGTCTCCTGCGCGGCCGTGGACATCGAGGCTGCGGCGAACGTCAGCACGGCACCGAAGCTCACGGACAGTGCGACGGCGGCGAGCACCCCCGTCCAGACCTGGCCGAGGCGTTCACGGCGATCCGAGCGGACGAGCGTGGCGACCAGGATCGAGATGATCAGACCTGCCTCGAGGCCCTCCCGCAACCCGATGAGCAGGTTCGGGACGACGTCACTCCACACGTGAGGCACCTCCGCGGCAGCCGATGTTCGACCAGCGGAACGTACCAGAAGAATCAGGTAAACCTCACCTAATTGACCCTCCGGTAAGACGCCGACGAATGCCTGCATCCCTCAGGAACCCCTACCGGCGGGGCCGGACCGGCGCAGGGAGGCGACAGGTCGACCACTCACCCACGCCCGGCCACGAGATACCTCCTCAGGGCGTCATCACGGCGTTGGCAGCCGTCGGCCTCAGACCGTTGCCGCCCGGGTTGGCGCACCATGGCGGGCGGCGACGTCAGCCCAGTTCACGACGTTCCACAGGGCGCTGACGTGGTCGGCCTTGACGTTCTTGTACTGCAGGTACCAGGCGTGCTCCCAGGCGTCGAAGACCAGCAGTGGGGTGTTGCCGATCCCGACGTTGCCCTGGTGGTCGTATACCTGCTCGATGAGCAGCCGGTCGGAGGTGGCGTCGAAGGCCAGCACACCCCAGCCGAGGATCGCCGTCGGTTCAGCGTTCGGGCGTGGCCAAGATCTTGAACAGCATGGTGTTGGCGTTGGTGAGCGTCTGAGTGTCGACCCGGCGCAGGCACTCGCCCAGGCCTGCCTTGGCCACGAACGTGACCAGGCCCATCACGGCCCACTGCCCCTGGCCGAGGTCGACGCAGAACCCCTCGTCGGTGGCGTGCTCCACGACCAGGGCGACCAGCACGGTCGGCTCATCGATGATCTCGTTGTAGACGGTGGAGCTGATGACCAGCACCGTCTGTGGCGCCGGCCCGGTGCCCACCGTCCAGATCTCACCGCGCCGCGGTGGTCTCACCCGGTGGCGCCTGCGAGGTTGGGCAGCCCCGCCGCCGCGAGAGCCCGCTGATTGGCCGCGCCGAAAGCGAGCGCCGCACCAGCCGCCACGGGGTTGGCCTGTACCCAGGCCCCGTGCGCGGCGCAGCGCCGGCGCATGTCCTCGGCGTCGAGCAGGCCCTCTACCCAGGCGTTCATCGAGGTCTGCTCGGCCTCGGCATACCGCTTGACCGCCTCGTAGGCCTCGTCCGAAAGTCGGAGCGTGATCGTGCGTGCCATGTGCGACATGCTAGCAAGGTATGACAGCAATACTTGCCGGCAATGCGGCCCGCGACACCGAGCCCCTGTTAGCGGGCGCTCTAGGCGCCGGCGGCGGTGACGATGCCGTCGGTGACGAAGCCCGCGATCAGGCCGATCAGAAGCCCGTAGGCGAGCAGATCCGCGCGTCGGTTCCTCGCCGCCACAGTGATCAACTGAATGACGACGTAGAGGATCGACCCTGCCGCCAACGTCAGGAAGACCACACTGAGGGGTTCGCTGGTGAAGCTGTGCCCGATCGCGGTGCCGACGAAGGTCGGACCGCCGCCGATGAGGCCCATCGCCAACAGGAATCCCCAGCCGGGACGGACCGGAGCCCCATCGATGTCGGTGTCACCGGCCAGCGGCGCGACGATCCCGAAGCCTTCGGTGGCGTTGTGCAGCCCGAAACCGATGACCAGCAGGGTGGCCAACGCGACCTCCCCGGACGCGGCGGACTGACCGATGGCCAGGCCTTCGGCGAAGTTGTGCAGGCCGATCCCGACGGCGATCAGCAGCGCGAGGCGTTTCGCCGGGGACCAGGCGGCCAGGCCGACCCGGCGGGCCGTCAGTTCCCCCGCGGCCATCGTGCCGGGGCCGAAGCGGCGTTGCCCGCCCGTGGCGCGGCCCATCCACCGCTCATAGGCCACCAGTGACAGCAGACCGGCCGTGATCCCGCCGGTGAACAGCAGTCCGTAGCCGACCGCCCGGCCCAGGCCGTGGTGGTCGGTGTGGACCTCGGTCAGCGCCTCGTCGATGGGTTCCCAGGCCGCGGACAGCACGTCCCAGACCAGGAACAGCAGCACCCCGACCGCCGCCGCGTTCAAAAGCGCACGCAGTGTAGGCGCGGGCCGCTTGAGCCGCCCGACGGGCAGGCCGAGCAGGATTGTCACTCCGGCGATGGCGCCGAGCAGCAGTGTGCGGGCAAGACTCACCAGGTCCTCCAATAACAGAGCAATTAGGTGAGGCTTCCCTAAAATATTCGCCGAGGCAAGTTTTCCCTGGTCGGAGCGTTCTCACGACGGTTGTGCCGATGAGGACGCCGACAGGCCGGTGGGCGCCGGGGCCGGCCCCGAGGCAGGCCCCGGGGCGAGACGGGGAACGCAGGCGGGGTCAGGTCGTCCAGTCGACCACGGCCAGCTCGTCCGCCGCCCTGATCACGATCCCGTTGCCGCCGCATGCCGGGCACAGGTCGAGGCGTTCGCCGTCGTACTCCCGACCGCAGGCAAAGCAGCGCAGCCGATCGGATACGCGCCGCCATTCGACGACGCAGGCTTCGAGGCAGGTACCACCCGCCGCGCCATGCCACGCCGCCGCGGCGGAATCGACGTCGACGCCCGTGCCGACCGCGAGCACCACGGTCCGCACGAACTCTCCCGCGGTCGCGTCGACGAGCGCCGCCACCGCGGCCCGCGCAAGACCTGCCTCATGCATCCGCGGACACCTTCACTCCCCATTCGGTCAGGATGACGCGGGCCGCCTCCACCATCGCCCCGAGGCGGGCCTCGACGAGGGGGCTCAGGCCCCAGCGGTCCGCGATGGACTCGGGCACGATGCCGACCAGCGCCACACGCGGCGGGGCGCAGCCCGCGAGCTCCGCCGCGGACAGCGCGTCCACGAGGCCGACGTCATGCGCGGTCGCGCGCACCCCATGACCACGCCGCACATCACCATCGCCAATGACGATCACATCGCCGGGCCTGCCCTGAGTGCTCGACACCGCGTCGAGGACGAGCACCGCCTGCCGCCCGGCGATGTACGGCATGAGCATCAGCCCGAGGGTCCCGCCGTCGAGGACCTCCACGCCGGGGTTCGGCGACGCCGCCAGGCGCCGGGCCGCGGCCACTCCCACGCCGTCGTCGCCCAGCAGCTCGTTGCCGATGCCCAGGACCAGGATGGGCGCCCGCGCCCCGGTCACAGCCGGTCCTTCGGCAGGAACTTGAAGCCGGAGAAGATCGAGGAGATCACGCCCGTCCCCTCCACCCGGTCGACCAGCATCGCGCTGTACAGATGGTGGATCATGAATCCCCAGGTGAGCCACATGATCAGGTGATGGACGAACCGGATCGTCGGTAGCGAGACCGCGTGCAGGACCCATCCGGTGAGCCAGGCGGCCCACCCCGTCCCCTCGACGCCCCACAGCACGAGCCCGGTGAAGATCTCGACGGCGAACATCGCGTAGAGCACGACGTAGGTCATCCCGGCGAGCGGATTATGGCCGGCCACCGGTGGCGCCTCGCGGTCGATGAACAGGTAGAAGCGCAGCGACGGGACGATCTGAGCCCGGCGTGCGCGGCTGGCGGGGATCCACTCCGTCCACCGTGACCAGCGGTTGGGTGATGCGACATGCCAACCGACCCGCGCGAGGATCAGGGTGATGAAGACGTAGGCGGTGACCTTGTGGACCGTCCTGTCCCAGGTGACCCAGGCGAGGCGGCCGCCCGGATGGAGCTCCGGGTTTCCGATGAGGTAGCCGGTCACGCTGAGCACGATGAGGCTCAGGACGAGCAGCCAGTGCACCACCCGCACCGGCAGGTCCCAGACCCGGACCCGGACGAAGGTCTCCTGCTCGTGGGCCGGTGGCACGGGTCCCGGGCCGGGCGGTGGCACGGCCCCGGCGTCCGGCGCGGCCCCGGCGGGCACGGAGGCGGTCACTGGACGCGCACCTCGACGATGTCGCGGCCGTCCGCGTCGTACACGTGTGCCGCGCATGCCATGCACGGGTCGAACGAGTGCAGTGTGCGCAGGACCTCCAGCGGGCGGTGCGGATCAGCGACGGGGGTACCGACGAGGGCCGCCTCGTAGGCGCCCGGTTTTCCGTGCGCGTCGCGGGGACTGGCGTTCCAGGTCGTGGGCACCACGGCCTGGTAGTTGCGGATGCGCTTGTTCTCGATGACGACCCAGTGCGACAGCGAGCCTCTGGGGGCTTCGTGGAAGCCGACGCCGCGGGCCTGCCCGTCCGGCCACGACGAGGGGTCCCACTTCCCGGCGTCGGCGATCGTCAGGTCGCCCGCGGCAATGTTGTCCCGCAGTCGGTCGAGGAGTTCGAGGGAGTACTGCGCCATCAGCCTGGTCTCCAGACCCCGGGACAGCACCCGGCCGAGGGTGGACATCAACGCCGCGGGCGGGATGCGGAGCCGGTCGAGCGCGCCCTGCACCAGCGGCCGGATGCGGGCGTCGCCCGCGGCGTAACCGACCAGCATCCGGGCGAGTGGGCCGACCTCCACGGCGATGCCGTCGTAACGCGGCGCCTTCAACCAGGAGTACTTCCCGGCGACGTCGAGCTGTTCGAAGGGCGGTTCGGGACCGGTGTAGTCCGGGGTGGTCTCGCCCTTCCACGGCGCGAGCGCGTCGCCCGCGTCGTCGTAACGGAACCACGAGTGGGCGACGGACTCGGCGACGCCGGCGGGGTCGAACGGTTCGACCGAGCGCAGGTTGCCGTCCCGGATGACCCCGCCCGGGAACAGGCCGTCGCGTACCGGCCGACCCGTGGGCTGCGGCGACTGCGAGTAGTCACCGAACACCATGTAGGAGGCCAGCCCCCGGCCGTACGTCGTCCACTCGGGGTAGCCTGCCGCGATCGCGTACAGGTCCGGCAGGAACACCTTCTCCACGAAGTCCAGCCCCCGGGTCAACAGCCGCGAGAGTTCCGCCAGCGTGTTGTCGTTGATCGCGTCCTGGCTCGCGAGGTCGATCGGTGACGCCATGCCGCCGACGACGTAGGTCTGCGGGTGCGGGTTCTTGCCGCCGAGCAGTGCGTGGACCTTGACGTACTCACGCTGGAAGTCCAGGGCGTCGAGATAGTGGCTGAACGCCAGCAGGTTCAGCTCCGGGCTCAGCCGGTAGGCGGGATGTCCCCAGTACCCGTTCGTGAACGGGCCGATGTTCCCACTGGCCAGAAACGCTCCCAGCCGGGCCTGCACCGACGCGAACAGCGTGGCTGTCGAACGCGGGTAGTCCGAGACGGACTGCGCGAGCGACGCGGTGCGCGCGGGGTCCGCCTTCAGCGCCGCGGTCGGGTCGATCCAGTCCAGCGCCTGCAGGTGGTAGAAGTGCACGACATGGTCGTGGACGGACAGCGCCGCGGCGATGATCTCCCGCAGGAGCCGTGCGTTGCGCGGTGGGACCGCGCCGACGGCGTCCTCGACGGCCCGCACCGAGGCGAGCGCGTGCACGGTTGTACAGACCCCGCAGATCCGCTGCGCGAACAGCCAGGCGTCCCGCGGATCCCTGCCTTCGAGGATGGTCTCGATGCCGCGCCACATCGTCGAGGAGGCATACGCTTCGGTGACGTAACCATTACCTACCGCCACCTCGACACGCAGATGCCCCTCGACACGGGTCACCGGGTCGATAACCAACCGGCTCATATCGCCTGACCGCCTTCTTCTCCAGCCTCGGGTACAGGGGCGGCATCCGAAACATCCTCGGCCTTATCGGCCTTATCGGCATCGTCGCCGTCCCTGGCCTCACGAGCGGCGGCCACGCGGTGCTGGACGACCTTCCCGACCCCGTGCGCGGCGAAGCCGGTCGCGGTCGCCGCGAGGACACCGAGACCGATCCTGTCCGCCGTGAGGTTGAAGTCCCGCGTCGCAACGTGCGGCAACCGGTCGTAGAACGGCGACATCGTGTCCCAGAAACCCGGCTCGGAGCAGCCCACGCACCCGTGCCCGGCCGCTATCGGCCAGGACGTCGCCTCGTTGTAACGGACGCTGGGGCAGTTGTGGAACGTGCTCGGCCCCTTGCAGCCCATCCGGTACAGGCACCAGCCCTTGCGATGGCCCGCGTCACCCCACTGTTCGGCGAACTGACCCGCGTCGAAGTGGCCGCGGCGCGCACAGGTGTCGTGGATGCGCTCCCCGTAGGCGAACAGCGGCCGGTCAAAGCCGTCCAGGGCGGGAAACCCGCCGAACGTCAGGAAGTGGACGATGGTGGCGGTGAGGTTGTCGGCGTTGACCGGACAGCCGGTCAGGTTAACGATCGGAACCCCGCCGACGACGTCGGACACCCGGACCGCCCCGGTCGGGTTGGGCCCGGCGGCGGGGATCCCCCCGAAGGCCGAACAGGTACCGACGTTGATGATCCCGGCGGCGCCACGGACACAGCTGGTGAGGATGTCGCGGGCCGACCGGCCCCCGATCGTGCACGACCCCGGGATACCGGTGGGCACGGAACCCTCGACGACGACGATGTGCCCGCCCCGGGCCACCGCGTCGTCACGCGCCTTCTCCGCGGCGGTACCCGCCGCCGCCATCAGCGTCTCGTGGTAGTCGAGCGAGATCATCCCGAGGAGCAGGTCCGCGACGGACGGGTTACGCGAGCGCAGGAACGCCTCGCTGTCCCCGGCGCAGTCCTGGAACTCCAGCCACACGACAACGGGCCGGTCGACCCGCTCCAACGCGTTCGCGACCTGGGGGGCGAACTGGGGTGGCAGCGCGAGTGTCGCGACCACCCCCGCGCAGAACTTCAGGAACGACCGCCGCTCGACCCCGGCTTCGGCCAGCCGTGCGGACAGCGACCCGCCCGAAGCCCCGCCGACCAGGGCGGGCGCCCCATACGCATCGCCATACGCATCGCCATACGCATCGCCATACGCATCGCCATACGCAACCGCCCCGCGGCTGCTGTTCATGGCTTTCCTCCCACAGGGCTACGACTTCAGGGACAACGACTTCAGGGACAACGACCCGGGCGGCCACGGCCCGAGATCGGGCACTGCCCCACTCGGGCACTCCGCAACGAAACGTTAGGACAGCCGTATGCCGGGTCCAAGGAGCCTCATCGGGTAGATCCACAGGTCTTCTCGGACGCCTCGACGGGCCTCAGGTCCCTTGTGGGCGGTGACCCTCGGCAACAACACTGATGTTCATGAGCGGGCTCAACGATCTCGACGGCGTCGTCGTGGTCGGGCACGCAACGGTCGGACAGCACGAGCGCGTGGCGTGCCGGCTCGAAGTCCACGGGACCGTGCAGGGAGTCGGCTTCCGTCCGTTCGTCCACCGCCTCGCAACCAGCCTCGGGGTGGATGGCTGGGTCCGCAACGACGACGGTCGGGTCGTGGTCGAGGTTGCCGGACCACCCGATGCCCTCGCCGTCCTCTCCTCACGCCTGTGGACCGACGCCCCACCACGCGCCCGGGTTTCAGACGTCCGCGTCACCGAGCTGTCCGCGGGCCTTCCACGCCGGGGTTGCGGTTTCCGGGTCGCCGAGTCGACGGCCCGGTCGACCGGGGAGGCGCACTGCCGACCCCTGGCGCCTTCGGTCCGCCAGGTGCCTCCCGACATCGCCACCTGCGAGCCGTGCCTGACCGAACTGTTCGACCCGGACGACCGCCGGCACCGGTACCCCTTTGTCAACTGCACCGACTGCGGACCACGGGCCACGATCGTCGACACCCTCCCGTACGACCGTGAGCGGACGACGATGCGCGCGTTCCCGATGTGCGACGACTGCGCACGCGAGTACGCCGATCCAGCCGACCGGCGGTTTCACGCCGAGCCGATCGCGTGCCCCCGGTGCGGCCCCGGACTCACGTGGCGGACGGACGGCGATCATGTTTCCCCGACGTCTCCCCCGACGTTCCCCCGGCTGTTCCCCCGCCAGGCACACGGTGAGGATGCGCTGGCGGCGGCGGTGGCCCTGGTCAGGCACGGTGGAACGGTCGCTCTCAAGGGGCTGGGCGGCTACCAGCTCGTGTGCGACGCGACCGACGGCGCCGCCGTCGCCCGGCTGCGCGCCCGCAAGCAGCGCCCCGCGAAGCCGTTCGCGGTCATGGTGGCCGACCTGGACGCAGCGCGGGAGCTGGCCCACCTCGACGGGAGTGAGGCCGCGTTGCTGACCTCGGCCGCGCGGCCGGTGGTGCTGCTGCGACGTGCCCACGACAACCGTGGTCTCGCCGGCCCGGTCGCACCGGACGCCCCACGCCTCGGCCTGTTCCTTCCCGCCACGCCCCTGCACCATCTGCTCCTCGCCGAACTGGCACGACCACTCGTCGTCACCAGCGGGAACCTGTCGGACGAACCGATCGCGATCGACGACGCCGAGGCGTGGGAGCGTCTCGCCGCGGTCGCCGACGGTTTCCTCGGTCATGACCGGGCGATCCGGTCCCCCTACGACGACTCCGTCATCCGGGTCGTCGCGGGGCGCCCATCCATGATCCGACGCGCCCGTGGCTACGCTCCGCAACCGCTGTGTCTTCCTGTCGGCGCTGGTGAGCCGTTGCTCGCCGTCGGCGCGCAACTCAAGCACACCTTCACCCTCGCGGAGGGGACGACCGCGGTGGTCGGGCCGCACACCGGTGACCTCGAACGCCGGCCCACGATGGAGGCGTTCGAGCGCAGCCTCGCGCACCTGTCCGCCGTGACCGGCATCGCCGCCCGCGTCGTCGTCCACGACCTGCATCCCGGCTACCTGTCCACCCGGTACGCCCTGGCGATGGACGCGGACCAACGCGTCGCCGTACAACACCATCACGCCCACGTGGCGTCCTGCGCCGCCGAGCACGGTGTCACCGGCCGTTTCATCGGTGTCGCCTACGACGGCCTGGGCCTCGGCGACGACGGCACACTGTGGGGCGGCGAGGTGCTGGTCGCAGACCTTGTCTCCTACCGGCGGGTGGCACGGTTCGGCCGCGCACCGCTGCCCGGCGGTGCGGCCGCGGTCCGCCGTCCCGCCCGCATGGCGCTGGGCTACCTGTTCGGCGCGGAACCGCTCGGAGGCTCCCGCGAGACCGACCTGCGCGAGGCCGACCTGCGACTCGCCGCACCGTTCCTCGACCGGCTGCCGGCCCGCGAGGTGTCCGTGGTCGCCCGGATGGTGACGCGGGGCGTCAACTGTCCCGTCGCCTCCAGCGCGGGTCGGCTGTTCGACGCCGCCGCCGCGCTGCTCGGCCTGCGCGACGAGGCCACCTACGAGGGTGAGGCCGCCGTCGCGCTGGAAGCCGCCGCGGATGGGAATCCGTGCGACGCCGAGCTGCCCTGGCGACTGGCCCGGCGCGGCGGCGTGCTCATCTACGACCCGCGACCGACGCTGCGGGCCGTCCTCACCGGGCTGTACAGCGGCGTCGACGTCGGGGTGCTCGCCGCCCGGTTCCATGCCACGGTCGCCGCGGTCACCGTCGCCTTCTGCTCCGATGTCGCCCGGCGGTACGGGCTGCGGACGGTCTGCCTGTCCGGAGGGGTGATGCACAACCAACGGCTTGTCGAGATCCTGCTCGGCGCGTTGACGGACGCGGGTCTCGAGCCGCTGGTCAACGAGCAGGTTCCAGCGGGTGACGGCGGGGTGAGCTACGGCCAGGCCGCGGTGGCCGCCGCGCGGCTGACCGGCCTCCGGACACACGATCATGATTCTTTTCGCGTGCCCGGAGGCCTCCAGGGGTTCCAGGACGACAGGGGGTGAGCGCGATGTGTCTCGGCGTTCCCGGACGTGTCATGACGACGATCGACGTGGCCGGTCTGCTCATGGGCACGGTCGACTTCGGGGGTGTGTCACGCGACGTCTGTCTCGGCTACGTCCCGCAGGCGCGGGTGGGTGACTACGTGATCGTCCATGTCGGTTTCGCCATCAGTCTCGTGGACGAGACGGAGGCCCGGCGCACGCTGGAGGTCCTGCGCTCGATGGGTGCGTTCGAGCAGGAACTGGGGCAGGAACTGGGGCAGGAACTGGGGCAGGAACTGGGGCAGGAACTGGGGCAGGCGCCGCGGTGAAGTACCTCGACGAGTACCGCGACCCCGCCCTTGCCCGCCGGCTGTTCACGGAGATCCGCACAGTCACGTCGCGGCCCTGGACGCTGATGGAGATCTGCGGGGGGCAGACCCACACCATCGTCCGCCAAGGCATCGACGAACTTCTGCCCCCTGACATCCGGATGATCCACGGCCCGGGTTGCCCCGTCTGCGTGACGCCGTTGGAACTCATCGACAAGGCCCTGGCCATCGCCGGACGCGCCGATGTCATCCTCACCTCCTACGGCGACATGCTGAGGGTCCCCGGGACCACGACCGACCTGCTGGCGCTGCGGGCCCGCGGCAGCGACGTCCGCGTCGTCTACTCCCCACTGGACGCCGTCCGCATCGCCGGGGAGCGCCCCGACCGTGAGGTGGTCTTCTTCGCCGTCGGATTCGAGACGACGGCCCCAGCGAACGCCATGGCGGTGCTGCGTGCCCACGCACTCGGCCTGCCCAACTTCAGCGTTCTCGTCAGCCATGTGCTCGTGCCGCCGGCGATGACCGCGCTCCTGGACGCCCCGGACTGCCAGGTGCAGGCGTTCCTCGCCGCTGGCCACGTCTGCGCCGTCATGGGATGGGCACAGTACGAACCGCTCGCCGACCGTTACCAGGTTCCGATCGTCGTGACCGGGTTCGAACCGCTCGACATCCTCGAGGGCGTCCTCATGGCCGTCCGCCAGTTGGAGGAAGGCCGCGCGCAGGTGGAGAACCAGTACGTCCGTGCCGTACACCGGTCCGGGAACATCCAGGCTCAGGAGGCGATCCGCCGCGTGTTCAAGGTCCGTGACCGGATGTGGAGGGGCATCGGCACGATCCCCTCCAGCGGCCTCGCCCTCACCGACGAGTTCGCCGCCTATGACGCCGAGGCCCGTTTCGCCGTCGCGGACGTGACCGCGCAGGAGCATCCGGCCTGCATCGCCGGCGGGATCCTCACCGGGACCCGCCTGCCGACCGACTGCGCGGCATACGCCACGCTGTGCACGCCGCGCACCCCGCTGGGCGCGCCGATGGTGTCCACCGAGGGGACCTGTGCCGCCTTCCACAGTGCCGGCCGACAGCCGACGGGACAGCCGGCGGGACAGCCGGTTCCGGCGGCAGCCGCGGGGCCGTCATGAGCCTCGTCGACCTGACCGGCGCCAGCTGCCCGTTGCCCGTCTCCGAGACGGAGAAGGTGACCCTCGGGCACGGCAGCGGCGGGCAGCTGTCCGCCGAGCTGCTGCGCGATGTGCTCCTGCCGGCTCTCGGAGCCGCGGCCGGACAGGGCGGCGGTGTCCCCGAGGACGCGGCTCTGCTCGACATCGAAGGCACCGCCGTGGTGATGAGCACCGATTCCTTCGTAGTGAGCCCGCTGTTCTTCCCCGGCGGCGACATCGGCTCACTCTCCATACACGGCACTGTGAACGATCTGGCGATGATGGGCGCGACCCCGCTGGCGCTGGCGATCGCGTATGTCATCGAGGAGGGTTTCGAGTTGGCGGATCTGCGGCGGGTGACCGCGTCCGTCGGCGCGGCCGCGTCCGCCGTGGGCGTACCCGTCGTCACCGGAGACACCAAGGTCGTCGGTCGTGGCGCCGCGGACGGGATCTTCGTTACCACGACCGGGATCGGCCGCCGCCTGCCCGGCGCGAACGTCTCCGCCGCGTTTGCGCGTCCCGGGGACGTCATCGTCGTGTCCGGCCCCGTCGGCTCGCATGGCACGGCCATCCTCAGCGCCCGGGAATCCCTCGGCTTCGACACCGAGATCACCTCTGACAGTCGTCCCCTGCACCGACTGGTCGCGGCCATGGTGGCGCAGGCCGGTCCGGGCATCCACGCGATGCGCGACCCCACCCGCGGCGGCGTGGCATCGGCGCTGAACGAGATCGCCGCGGTATCCGGGATCGGGATCGAGATCGACGAACGGGCCGTGCCCGTCCCCGTCCCGGTAGCCGCGGCCTGTGAACTCCTCGGCCTGGACCCGCTGCACGTCGCCAACGAAGGCTGCCTCGTCGCTGTCACCGAACCCGCCGCCGCCGACGCACTCCTGACCGTGATGCGCTCGCTGCCCGAGGGCCGACACGCCACCCGCCTCGGCGAGGTGGTCGCCGATCACCCCGGCCGGGTCGTCATGCGCACTCTCCTGGGTGGCACCCGCATCATCGACATGCTCATCGGCGAACAGCTCCCCCGCATCTGCTGACCTCCCACGGCGGGGGTTCACCGATATCCGTAGGTGGTTTCCGTCGCTATCACGATGGTTCCTACCTACAGCCGGCGGTGAACCCCGCTGACGGAGGCGGGTTTCCGGTCAATTTTCGGAGGTGAAGGCGGGGATCGGCTCCCGGGCGGGTGAAGCCGCGGGCAGGGACAGCACCATCGTGAGCCCGCCACCCGGGGTGTCCTCGGTGGCCAACGAACCGCCCATGGCCTCGGCCAGACCACGGGACAGGGCGAGCCCGAGCCCGACACCGGTGGTGGTGTCCCGGTCACCGAGACGTTGGAACGGCTGGAAGACCCGGTCACGATTCTCCGCCGGGATGCCCGGCCCGCGGTCGATGACCCGTAGCTCGACCCGGTCGACGAGGGCACTCGTGGTGATGACCGGATGAGTTCCTTCCGGAGAGTGCCGCAGCGCGTTGGAAACGAGGTTGACCATGACCCGCTCGAGAAGAGCTGGATCGGCGTGGATGTCGGGCAGGTCGTCCGGTATCCGGATCTCCACCGTCCGCCCGGGTGGGCCGAGTTCGTCGATGGCGTGCGGGATCACGTCCCTGACGCCGACCGGGCGGGAGAAGACACTGAGCACACCCGCCTGTAGCCGGCTCATGTCCAGCAGGTTGTCGACCAGCCGGGTGAGCCTGTCCATGGACTCGTCGGCGGTGGCAAGCAGTTCCGCCCGCTCGTCCGGCGTCCAGCTGATGTCCCGACCGCGCAGGCCGGTGATGGCCGCCTTCGCCGCGGCGATGGGAGTGCGCAGGTCGTGACTGACCGCGGCGAGCAGGGCCGTGCGCACCCGGTCGGCCTCAGCCAGCGGTCCGGCCTCGGCGGCCGCTTCGGTGAGCCGGCGCTGTTCGAGTGCGACAGCGGCCTGCGCGGCGAACGCGGCGAGGATGCGACGGTCCTGCGCGGGCAGCGGGCGGCCACGCAGCACCAGGGCGAGGTTGTCGCCGACCGGCACGTCCACGTCGCCCTGCTCGGGCCGCACACACGGGTCGACGCCGACGCTGTGGACGGTCCGCCATCCGCGGCCGTCCACCTCGCCCGCGCTCTCGGGTGCACCCGCGCGTTCGAGGAGGGACGCGGCTGTCATCCCAAACGTCTCCCGAACCCGTTCGAGCAGGGCCGGCAGCGCCTGCTCGCCACGCAGGACGCTGCCCGCGAGCACGGACAGGGTCGCGGCTTCGGCGGAGGCCCGCACCGCCTGGCTGTACCGGCGGGCGGCAAGGTCGACAACCCTGCTGACCATGATCCCGACAAGGATGAACGCGGTCAGGGCGAACACGTTGTTGCGTTCTGCGATCGTCCACCGGTGCAACGGCCTGGTGAAGTAGTAGTTCAACAACAGGGAGCTCGCGACCGAGGCGAACAGCGCCGGCCAGAACCCGCCGGCCAGGGCGACGACCACCACGACAAGCAGGTAGGCGAGGACATCGGTGGTGAGGTTCAGCGACCCCCGGGAGTTCGACAGCACCACCGTCAGCAGCGGGAGGAGACCGATGGCCAGCACGGTCGCGATCAGCTGGCGCCGTGGGGTCAGGCCGTGCGCGAGCCGCGGCAACCGCCGGCCCTGACGCATCTCCTCGTGGGTGACCATATGGACGTCGATCGACCCGGACAGTTTGGTCGTGGTGACCCCGATACCGGGGCTGAGCACCTGGGCGAACCGGCCGCGCCGGCTGGCGCCGAGCACCAGCTGGGTCGCGTTCTGCGCGCGGGCGAAGTCGAGCAGCGCGGTGGGGACGTCGTCGCCGATGACATGGTGGTAGCCGCCGCCGAGGCTCTCCACCAGCGCCCGTTGCCGGGCGAGCGCCTGCGGATTCGCGCCGGTCAGCCCATCGGAGCGGGCGACGTGGACGGCGAGCAGGTCGGAGCCCTTGCTGCGGTCGGCGATCCGGACGGCCCGGCGGATCAGCGTGTCGCCCTCGGGCCCGCCGGTGAGGGCGACCACCACCCTTTCCCTGGTTTCCCAGGTGCCGGCGATGCCGTGTTCGGCGCGGTACCGGTCGAGCTGTTCGTCGACCTTGTCCGCTACCCAGAGCAGCGCGATCTCCCGTAACGCGGTGAGGTTGCCGACCCGGAAGTAGTTCGACAACGCCGCGTCGATCTTCTCCGGAGCGTAGATGTTGCCGTGCGCCATCCGGCGGCGCAGCGCCTCCGGTGCCATGTCGACGATCTCCACCTGGTCGGCCTCACGGACGACGTCATCAGGCACCGTCTCCCGCTGGGCCACCCCGGTGATGGTCTCGACCACGTCGTTGAGTGACTCCATGTGCTGGATGTTGACGTTGGAGATGACGTCGATACCCGCCTGGAGCAGCTCCTGGACGTCCTGCCAGCGCTTGGCGTTGCGACAGCCGGGGATGTTGGTGTGCGCGAGCTCGTCGACCAGGGCGACCGCGGGTCTGCGCGCGAGCACGGCGTCGATGTCCATCTCGGTGAACACCGCACCCCGATAGGCGATCTCCCGGCGTGGGACGATCTCCAGCCCCGCCAGCAGCGCGGCGGTCTTCGGCCGGCCATGCGTCTCGATGAAGCCGACCACCACGTCGGTGCCCCGATCCCGGCGTCGGTGCGCCTCGTCGAGGGCGGCATAGGTCTTGCCCACCCCCGGCGCGGCCCCGAGATAGACACGCAGCGTTCCCCGAGTCACGGCACCTATCGTGCGCCATCCGGACGTCAGCGGCGAGCCCGGCCGACCTGCCCCACGGTGACACCCACATGGTGAAGAAGGTCAGTGATCTGCGTTATAGGAGGACTCGACCGACGTATCACCCATTACCGTATCGACTATGCCGCCAGCAGGGCTTGCCTGGCAGACACTGTACGACACCGGTGCGCTCGCACTGGTCGACACCGCGTCCCGCCGGGCCGCCGCCGTCACCCGACCATGCACCCCCGAACTCGACATTACCGACATCGTGGAAGCCGAACGCCTGGTTCAGGCCTGGGTGGACGCCGCCACCCAGGCCGAGGCGGAGGAGGCGCTGGCCGGGCGCTTGGCCTCGGACGCCGGCCGGCTCCTGCGAGCGCTGTCCTGGCTGCTGGCCATGTGGGCGGTGACGCTGCACCTGCGCACCGGCGAGCAGCCGACCGCGATCATCGGATCGTTACGGTTCTGCGGGGTCTGGCGCAGCGCCGAAGCGCCTTTCGCCGAGAAGGTCTGGGAGTCGCTCAGCCAGCGGGTCCGGATCGGCGCGCTGGCCGCGCTGACCGGGGACACCGACGCCACGTACGCGTTCACGCGAGCGATCTCCCAGCCCTCGGGCATCGCCGAGGTGCTGTTGCGCCACGCGCTGGTGGTGATGAACGACCTCGTCCGCAACATGCGCGACCTCGGCATCGACCCAACCGACCTGGCCCGGACCCTCGCCGCCTACACCACCGAACCGCCGGCCATCCAGCCGGCGTCCTTCCGCCCGCTGGGCTGACCGGCGGGGGTCAACCGCCGCCCCCGGTCAGTGCCCTGTCGGTGAGTGCGCTGTCGGTGAGGACATGCCGGTGGATGCGGTCCGCGGCCGGGTCGGGCATCGTCGGGACAGCCGCCCGCACGTGCCGCGCGAGTTCGTCCGCGGCCCGCTCGACGGAGTCGATGAACGACTCGTCCAGCAGACCGGCCGCGTCCAGGTACCGGCGAAGCCGCGCGATCGGATCCCGTGCCCGCCACCGTTCGACCTCGTCGGCCGCGCGGTAACGACCCGGGTCATCCGCGGTGGAATGCCCACCGAGCCGGTAGGTATACGCCTCGATGAACGTCGGCCCGCCGCCCGCGCGGGCCCGGTCGACGGCGGCGCGGGTGACCGCGTGCACCGCCACCACGTCGTTGCCGTCGACGAGAACCCCGGGCATGCCGAAACCCTCGGCCCTGCGGTACAGCGGCACGCGGGTCTGCCGGGCCACCGGCGTGGAGATCGCCCACTGGTTGTTCTGGCAGAAGAACACCAGGGGCAGGTCGTCCACCGCCGCCCACGACAACGCCTCGCTGGCGTCACCTTCGCTGGCCGCGCCGTCCCCGAAGTAGACGATCACAGCCTCGTCGTCGGTGACCCGCTCCGGCCATCGCCGCCGTTCCATCCGGATGCCCAGGGCATAACCGACCGCGTGCAGGGTCTGGGTCGCGAGCACCAGCGTGTACGCGCGGAACCGGTGGGCGTCCGGGTCCCAGCCGCCGAAGTCGGTCCCGCGGAACAGGCTGAGCAGCTGGGTCGGGGTGATGCCGCGGGCCAGCGCCACAGCGTGCTCACGGTAACTGGGGAAAATCTGGTCATGGTCACGCAGCGCGTGCACCGAGCCGACCTGTGCGGCCTCCTGCCCGGATGAGGCCACCCACAGCCCGAGCTCACCGGTGCGTTGCAGGGCCGTGGCCTCGGCGTCGAGCCGGCGGGCAACCACCATCTCATGGTAGAAGCGCCGCAGCAGCGCGGGGTCGGCCCCGGCCTGGTAGCCGCCGGGGCTCGCAACCTCGCCTCGGACACCCGGCAGAAGCCGCACCATGTGCCGGTTCGCCGTCGCCTCGTCGGGATGCCCCGGCGCGACACCGTTGACGGTGCTGGTCAAGCCTCCCCCTCCGACGTGAGGTACCGCAACATTCACCCGCCAGATTTGTAACAGTCAGCGAGATGGTCCAGGTGAGCGGCACCCTGCGGCGCCGTAACCGCCAGAGGCCGCCACCGCGCCGGAATGTGATCCAGCAGGCGGCTCGGACACCGTACCGGTGCCGTGCGACAGTTGGATGTCCGATGCGGCGCTTCTGGAAGCCGCCGAGGGAATGTGATCGCCGAGCTGTCCGGACGAACGGGAGCGGCGAGTTGAGTCGGCGGGAGCCCAGGTGAGTCTGCGGGAACTGGACGAGGAGCAGACGCGGTCCGCGCCTGCCACTGCGACGCAGCGCCTGTCCGCCGAACGCGAGTTCGAGGCCACCGCCGGCACCACCCGGGCGGACACGCCCATGGCCGGCCGGTCCGGCCGCCGGTTGCGCGCGGTGGAGATCGTCGAGGCCGCGGTCCTCGTCGACCTGGTGATCGCGATCTGCCTGATCGCGCGTTTCCTGCCGTTCGGCTGGCTGCTCACGATCCCGGCGGCGGTTCCGGCCGCGGTCCTTGCCGCGCGATGGAGGTTGCGCGCGGCCGTTGCCGCGATGGTCACCGCCCTTGCCGTGGCCCTTCTCATCGGCGGCACCGGTTTCGCGATCACCATCACGTCCTGCATGATGATCGGCACGCTGCTCGGTACCGCGCGCCGCCGGAGGTGGGGCCTCGCGCGCACGGCACTGGTGGCCGTCGCGGTGCTGTGGGCCCCGGTCGCGCTTGCCATGGACGCGGTGTTCTGCGTCCTGACCGACCTGCGCGGGCTCGTCCTCGCGGAGATCGTCAACAGCTGGGACGGCGCCCGAACGAGCGGGGCACGACTCGGGATAGGCCCCACCGCTCCCGGACTCGCGGCGGCGGATTCGGTCGTCCGGTGGGGCGCGGCGCACTGGTGGGCGCTTCTTCCGCTCGCCCTGCTGGCGAACACGGCGGTGAACGTGGTCGGCACCGCGGTGGTCACCCGCCCGGTGCTGCGCCGGCTCGACGTCGGCGCGCCGGCCGCCAGAACCGACCAGCCGGATACCGCGCCCGAGACGGCCACGCGGGCCCCGGCGCCGGCAACGCAGCCGAGGCGGCACCCGCATCCGCTGCCCATCCGGATGGAGTCGGTGACCTACCGCTACCCCGGGGCGTCCAAGGACGCTCTGCGGGATGTGTCCCTGACGATCCGGCCGGCCGAGTTCGTGGCGGTGGTAGGCGGCAACGGATCAGGGAAGTCGACCCTTGCCCGGATCATCTGCGGCTGGAGCCCGACGGGTGGGCACGTGCGACGGCCTGCTGCCTGCGCGCTCGGCCGGCCCGGCGGCACCTCAATGATCTTTCAGCGGCCGGAGTCGCAGGTACTGGGAGTGCTCGTCCGTGACGATGTCGTGTGGGGTCTGCCCGACGGCGGCAGGACCGTCGACGTCGAGGCCCTGCTGGAGCGGGTCGGGCTCGCCGGGCTCGCCGACGACGAGACCGCCACCCTGTCCGGCGGTCAGCTACAGCGGCTGGCCGTCGCGGCCGCACTCGCGCGAAGACCACGGCTGCTGGTTTCCGACGAGTCCACCGCCATGGTGGACGCCGAAGGCCGTGACCAGCTCACGGACCTTCTCGCGCGGCTTCCCGACGAGGAACGGGTTGCGGTCGTCCATGTGACGCACCGGCAGACCGAGGCAGGCAGGGCGCATCGCAGGATCGTTCTCGACGGCGGACGGCTGACCCCGGAGGACTCACCCACGCCCGAACCTCGGCCGGCAGCCGAACCGACACCTCGACCCACGACCGTGTCCCCCCGGACAGCGGTCCCACCCCCGCTGGTGTGTCTCGACGGCGTCGGGCAGGTCTACTCCCCGAGGTCGCCATGGGCCCACCGGGCGCTGACCGACATCTCCTTGCGTCTCGACCCCGGTGAGGCCGTCATGATCTGCGGTCGCAACGGATCGGGCAAGTCGACGCTCGCCGCCGTCCTCGCTGGTCTGCTGACCCCGTCGGAAGGCACGGCCAACCTGTCGGGTCACCCGTTGACCGCCTGCCCCGGCGAGATCGGACTGGCCGTGCAGCACTCCCGACTGCAACTGCTGGCGCCCACCGTGGGCGCTGACGTACAGGCGGCGGCCGGGGTGGATGCCGCCACCGCCGACCAGGCGCTCGCCGCGGTCGGCCTCGACCCGGCGCGTTTTCGGGACCGGCGGGTCGAGCACCTGTCCGGTGGGCAGATGCGCCGCGCCGCGCTCGCGGGACTGATCGCCCGCCAACCCCGGCTGATGATCCTCGACGAGCCGCTGGCGGGGCTCGACATCGCCTCCCGGCGGACGCTCATCGACGTCCTGGCAAGGCTTCGGGAGCAGACCTCGATGACGCTGGTCGTGGTCACCCACGACCTCGACGGCATGGCCGGCCTGGTGGACCGGATACTCGTGCTGGACGACGGACGGCTGGTCCACGACGGGCCGTTCACCGGCATCGCCCCCAGCCACGTCCCGTCGGCCGTCCCCGACGGTGCCGACGTGCCCCACCTGCCCCACCTGCCCCACGGTGCCGACGTCCCCCACGTCCCCCATCCGCCGGAACGCGCTACCCCTGGCGGGGGGAGCCGGTTCTTCCGCTGGCGGTCGGCTGCGCGCAGGAGCCGCACCGAGCCCAACCTGCTGCGTTACATCCCGGGCACCAGCCCGGTCCACCGGCTGTGGGCGGGCACGAAGCTGGTGATGATGGCGGCCCTCGGCATGCTGGTGGCCCTGCGCCCGTCCTGGCCGGTGATCGGACTGGTAGCCGGTTTCGTCGGCGTGTGCATGGTCGTCGCCCGGATCCCGCGCGGTGCGGCGCCGAAACCGCCCCGATGGTTCTGGTACGGCCTGGTGATCGGCGCCGCGCTGACCATCCAGTCGCATGACGCGCCGTTCGTGGCAGTTGGTGGGGTGCGGCTGGCCGTCGGCGGAGTCCTGGACTGGCTCCGCCTGACATCGGTGTCCATGACCATGTTCGCCGCCGCCGCGCTGCTCGGATGGACCACCCCGTTGTCGGAGCTGGCGCCTGCCCTCGCTCGGCTGATGACCCCGCTGCGCCGGCTCCGGCTACCGGTGGATGAATGGGTTGCCACGGTGGCGCTGTCCATTCGCTGCCTGCCGCTGCTCGTGGAGGAGATCCGCACCCTGCTGGCCGTACGCCGACTACGCGCCGGACGGCGAGCCCCCCGGCGGCGCCGGCTGGCGCACAGATTGGCGGATATGACGACGGCATTGCCGTGTCACCTGCACTCGGCGACCGAGCTGCTCTGCACCGCGATCGTCACCTGCCTGCGGCGGGCGGCGGAGATGACCGATGCGATCACCGCGCGTGGCGGTTTCGGGGCGGTCTCGCACCAGCCGGCAAGCCCGCGGCGGGTCGACGCGGCAGCGCTCGCCGTCCTGGCCGGCGTGCTCGCGACAGGGTTCATGATCTAACTTCATGACCTGGTGTCGGGTTTCCCCACCCGCGCTGGTCAGGACGCGGTGCAGAACGCCACCCGGCCGGTGGGTCGGTTTGCCTCGCCGTGGCCTGGGCATTCAGGCCCCCATACCCGCCGCCGAGGCCAGGCAACGGGGTACATCCGCGGCGAGGGGAAGGCCGTATGCAGACCACGACCGCAACGAACACGACACACCGGGCATCCGATCCCACCGGCCCGGCCGACGAACGGGACAGCGGCGGACCGGGCGAGCAGACCTCCAGCGCAGGAAACGAATCCCGACCCGCCGGGCCGGGTGAGCGGGACGCACAGGACGCCTCCGTCCACCGGACCGCGACGGTACATCTACCGTTCTTCACGGCGACCTTCGAGGTTCGGCGCAAGGTCCCCGGCGTGGCACAGGCAGCGCCGAGTCCGCTGAAGGTCGGGCCGGTGATCGTCCCATCGCCGACGAAGACCGCCTACTACCTCGGGCTCGGCGCGCTCGCGGTGGCCGAGGTGGTGGAATGGCCGATCGCCGCCGCGATCGCCGTGGGAACGTACGTCGCCCAGCACACCCGCAGCGGGTCCCGTGCGATCCCCGAGGTGTCGCACAAGGGAGACGCCGGAGAATCCGACCAGCGCCAGGAGCAGGAGCACGACGAACCGCGGGACACCGAACGCGGGGAGATCCAACGCGGGGACACGGAGCTGCGCAGGGAGGAACGGCGCGAGGAGTCCGCCCGTGCGACGGTGACCGACTGACCTCGGTGCCGACCCTCGATCCGACCGGGGCGAGGGCGTGGGTGTCCGCGGTCGCCCACGCCCTCGCCCATGAGCTGACCCGTCCGGGCCTTCGCCACCGGCACGTGTGGAGCCGCGCCGGCACCGCGCACATCGAGCTGCTCGGTGGTGGTACCGCCAGGCGTCACCGAGCCGTCGCCGCGGCGGTGACGGCGTTGGAGGGGGTCGACTGGGCGAAGGTCGACGAAGGGCTCGGCCGGCTCCTCGTGTCCTTCGACGAGGAGAACGTCGACGTGTCCGACATCGTCGAGACCGTGGACGACATCGAGTCGGCATTCGGCGGATCCACGGGCGGTATCGACGAGCCACGGCGTCATCCCGCCGACACCGAGCCGATCATCGCCGCGGCGGTGGCACTCGGCATAAATGTTTCTTCACTGAACGTAGCTATTGCTGGCCGGCTCAGTCACCTGCCCGCCCTGCCCCGTGCCGTCGGCGCACTCGTCGCGCTCGTCGACCACCAGCCCCGCGCCCGCCGTGCTCTGCAACGACGCGTCGGAGCGTCCGGCGCAGATCTTGTCCTGGAAGTGGCGACAGCAGTCGTCAACGCGTTGAGCCAGACACCGGACGTGCTGGTGGTCAGCACCACTTACCACGCCGTCCGGCTCGCTGAACTGCTCACCGCCCGGTCGACCTTCCTGCGCCGGGAACCGGAGCTGACCGGTGCGACCGGTCGGTCCGACGGCGACGGCCCGCTCGGCGACGGCCCGCTCGGCGACGTCGGGAGTGCCCGACGTCCACGGCCGCTGCCCCCCGGAGCGGTCGAACGCAGCGCCGACCGCTGCGCGGTTGCCGGGCTCGTGCTCGGCGCCGCGGCACTGACCGTCGCACGGTCGCCCAGACTCGCCGGTGAGGTCGTCCTCGCCGCCGTACCCCGGGCGGCCCGGGTCGGCCGGGAGGTCTTCGCGGCCGCGGCCGGCCGCCGGCTTTCCAGGCGTGGGGTGGTGTGCATGGACAGCGGCTGTCTGCGCCGCCTCGACCGGGTGGACACCGTGGGCGTCTCCTCCACCGCCCTGCTCGCCGACACGTGCCGGGTACTGTCCGCGCCGGACGCGGACACCTGGAGCCGCGCCGACCGGATGCTCGCCCACGTCGATCCGCGCCGCCTTTTCCGCCCGGGGGAGGAAGCGGCCAGGGACGGGTCCTGCCGGCTGGTCGCGGCCCACACCACCGCCACCCGCGCCGCCTGCGACCCGTGCGGGCTGCCCATGGAGATCCGCACGGGACCCGGCCGTGCCGGACCCGACTCCGTACGGCTGTGGGTCGGGGTGGAGGTGGATCCACGGGCCGACGCCGTGCTGACGGCGGCGCGCGGTACCGGTCGGCTGCTGCTCACCGAGCACGCCAGCACCACCGACCTCGCTCCGCTCGCCGACACGCTCCTGCCCGCCGGGGACCTGGCCACGCAGGTGCATCAGGTACAGCACGACGGCGGGGTCGTCCTGATCGTCGCGGACGACGACGCCGACGCCCTGCACCGGGCCGACGTCGGTGTGGGGGTGGCCCGGCCCGGACGGCGTCCACCGTGGGCGGCGGATCTTCTGTGCGGAAGCGATCTCCTCGACGTGTGGCGGGTGCTCCAGCTCCCACCAGTGGCCCGCCGCAACAGCGGGCGCGACGCCACCCTCGCCTTTTCCGGTTCCGCCCTGTCCGAGCTCGTGACGCTGGTGGCCGCCCGTCCCAGTGGCCTGAGCCGGACGCTGGGCGGCGGGCCGGTCAGCATGGCCGCCCTGGCAGCGATGGCCGTTGGCGCGGCAGCTGCGGCCCGCGCGGACCGCCGGCCGACTCCCCCGGCTGTCGTGCGCGCCGACTGGCATGCCCTGACCGCGCAGGCGGTCGAGCGCCGGGTGGGCGCCCACAAGCGGGATCCGGCAACGCTGCCCGAGGGGACCGCCGGGACCGAAACCGGGATTGAAACCGGGACGGGTCCGGCGGGCGGGTTGCGACGGCTCGCCGCCGCTGTCGCGGACGATCTGCGGGACCCGTTGGTACCGGTGCTCCTGCTCGGCGCTACAGCCAGCGCCGTGCTGGGCTCGACTGTGGACGCGGCGCTGGTTGCCGGCGTGTCGCTGGCGAACGCGCTGGTCAGCGGCGCGCAGAAGGCCCGGGCCGAGTCCGCCCTGCGCCGGCTGGTGACCCATCACATCCCGTTGGCGCGCATCGTGACGACACTGGGGGTGCAGGTCGTGCCCGCGGTGGTGCTGCAACCCGGCGATCTGATCGAGGTCCGTTCCGCCGACGTCGTCCCGGCGGACGCCAGGCTGGTGGCGGCCGACGCCGTCGAAGCGGACGAGGCGGCGCTGACCGGGGAGTCCCTACCCATCGAGAAGATCACCAGACCCACGCCGGCGGCAGAGCTCGCGGATCGCCGTTGCATGCTGTACCAGGGGACGACTGTGGTCGCGGGCTCGGGGCGGGCCGTTGTCGTGGCGACCGGCGGGTCCACCCAGGCGGGCCGGGCCGCCGCGGCGGCCGCCGACCGCCCGGTTGCGGTGGGGATGGCGGCCAGGCTCAGCGAGCTGACCAGCCTCGCCATGCCGCTCATCGGCCTCGCCGGATTCGCCGTCACCAGCGTCGCCCTGCTCCGGGGGGCGAGCATGCGGGGTGCCGTCAACGCCGGCATCGCCATCGCGGTGGCGGCCGTCCCCGAAGGTCTGCCGCTCGTCGCCACGGTCGCGCAGGTGGCGGTCGCACGCAGGCTCGCCCGGCAGCGGGTGCTGGTCCGGTCGCCCCGCACGGTCGAAGCACTCGGCCGCCTCGACTGGGTGTGCTTCGACAAGACGGGCACTCTGACCGAGGGCCGGCTGGTCCTGCGGCAGGTGATGGTATGCGCGGCCGGCGACCGATGGCAGCGGCTGCCGGCCCGGTCGCCCGAGGCCGCGGCGGTGGTCCGGACGGCGGTCACGGCAAGCCCGGTCCCGGGCGGGGTTGTCGCCCACGCCACGGATCAGGCAGTGCTCGACGCCTACGCGCAGGTGGGTGTCCTATCCGGCCGACGCGTGGCGGACCTGCCGTTCGAGACGTCGCGCGGGTACTCGGCCGCTGTCGTCCGGACCGAGGGGGGTTTCGTTCTCGCCGTCAAAGGTGCACCGGAGGTCCTGCTCGGACGTTGCCGGCTGGACGATCCCGGGACACGGGCGGCCCATCGGGCGGCCACCGACATCGCTCAGCGCGGGCTGCGGGTGCTCGCCGTGGCCCGCCGCAGCGTCCCCTGCGACCGGGTCGAGGACGGCAGCGACCCGAAAGCGTGCATCCACAGCCCCGACAGCCCCGATGACCTCCACGACCTCCACGACCTCGAGCTGCTGGGGTTCGTCGGACTCGCCGACACGCCACGCCCGTCCGCGGGCCGGGCCGTCCACCGCCTGGCCGAGGACGGCCTGCGAGTGACGATGGTGACCGGCGACCATCCCGTGACCGCCGCTGCGATCGCGGCCGAGGTGGGGATACCTCGACCGAAGGAAGTCATCACCGGACGCGAGCTCGACCGTCTCAGCGACGACGAGCACGCCCGGCGGGTCGCGGACGCGAGCGTGTTCGCCCGGATCTCGCCGGAGCAGAAGGTCCGCCTGGTTCGGGCGTTGCAACGCAGCGGGCACGTGGTTGCCATGACCGGTGACGGGATCAACGACGCCGCCGCGATCCGGACCGCGGACGTGGGCATCGCGGTCTCCGGCCGGCGGACCGCCGCCGCCCGGTCGGCCGCGGACATCCTCCTCGAAGACGTCGACGTGGAACGGCTCGCGGACGCGGTCGTCGAAGGCCGGCGCATGTGGGAGGCGGTCACCGACGCGGTCTCCGTCCTCCTCGGTGGAAACGCCGGCGAGATCGCCTTCACCCTGCTCGGCACCGCGCTCGGGCGCACCGCACCGCTGAGCCCACGGCAGCTGCTGCTGGTGAACCTGCTCACCGACATGGCGCCGGCGATGGCACTGGCTGTACGCAGCCG
>NZ_CAKKTK010000015.1:59957-74520 GCF_920656135.1 Frankia sp. Cppng1_Ct_nod
GGGCGGGCGCGGTTGGTCGGAGGGTCCCCTGAGACGGATGCTGCTTGTCCGCGGTGCCGTGACCGCGACGGCGGCGACCGCGGCCTGGTCGGTGGGCCGGGTCACGGGGACGCCGCGTCGGGCATCCACCATAGGGCTGCTGACACTCGTGGGGACGCAGCTCGGCCAGACCCTGACGCTCGCGCCCCGGGACCCGCTGGTGGTCGCGACCGCCGTCGGCAGCGCCGCCGCGCTAGCAGTGATGATTCAGACGCCAGGCGTGAGCAGACTGTTCGGGAGCACCCCGCTGGGCCCCGCCGGATGGACGATAGTGGCGACGTCCACCACCGCTGCCACCCTTGCCGCCTGGGTCTACGAACGGCGCACCGGCCGCGTCACACGGCAGGCGTCGGCGTCGGCGTCGGCGTCGGCGTCGGCGGTCGAAACCACCGGCGAACCAGTTCGGCCACCAGCGTGACGGCGATCGCTCCGAGCACGTCGACGATGACCCCCAAGATGACCTCGGACATCGCGCTCCCTCCCGTGAACAGCAGGCCGATCTCCTGCGCCCAGGGTCCGTTGCGATGGTGAACAACGGCCGAGCATCCGACGTCCGGCCCCTGACCGCCTCCGGAAGGTTCGGCGGTTCACCCCGCCGATCGGCCACCGCCGGGCCGTTCAGCAGGGTTCAGCAAGGTTCGACGGGGTTCAACGGGGTAAGCCGAAGAAGCCGTTGAGGCTGACCTGCCGGGTATCTGGATCCACGTCGGAGGTGTCGGCAAGCAGGTCCTCCAGCGGTCGGGGCCGGCCGGCGTGGAACCCCTGCGCACAGTCCACCCCCAGGTCACGGAGCGCCAGCGCCAGCCCCTCACGGTCGACGTTCTCCGCAATGGTGTACATACCGAGACAGCGGGCGACCCGCACGACCGCGTCCGCGAGGACCGTGTCCGCCGGGGAGGTGTCGACATTGCGCAGAAAGTCACCAGCGATCTTCACATTGGTGAAGGGCATGTTCCGCAGATGGACGAACGATCCAAGGCCCGCCCCGAACCCGTCGAGGATGAACCGGCACCCCGCGCCCGTCAACGTCTCGGCGAGGTGTCGCACCGCGTCAGGACTCGACATGGCAGCGGCCTCGGCGATCTCGAGACCGAGCTGGGACGGATCGACCCGCGCGGCGCGCAGGGTCGCCAGGACGAAGTCACCAAACGCGGGGTCCTCAACCGACCGGCCGGAGATGTTCATGTGCAGCCGGAACCGGTCACGGCGGGCCGCGGCCGAGGAAAGCACGGCCACCGTCCGCTCCAGTACCCAGCGGTCCAGGTTCAGGCGAAGGTCGCTGTCCTCGACGGCGCCGAGGAAGTCTGCTGGATCGAGGTCGGGCTGCCGACCGTCACGCAGCCGCACCAGCACCTCGTAGCCCTGGACCTCCCTGGACGCCAGATCCACGATGGGCTGCGCCTCAAGCGCCAGTAGCCCGCCGTCGAGCGCGTCGCGTACCCGACGCGTCACCGAGAGCCGCCGGGCGGCGGCTTCGCGCTGCTCCGGCGCGAACAGTCGCGCGCGGTTGCGGCCGGCGTCCTTGGCTTCGTACAGTGCAACGTCGGCGCGGGCGAGCGCCATGTCGCAGTTGTCGACGCCCGCCAGCGGGACGACACCGACGCTGATGGTGACAGGAACCGTGGTGACAGGAACCGCCACGCCGTCGATGAGAACCGGGTGCCGGGCGATCGTCTCGCACAGCACGTCCGCGGCGGCAAGCCCGTCCGGGCCGTCCCCGGAATCCACGATCACCGCGAACTCGTCTCCGCCGAACCACCCGAGCACGGCGCCGGGAAGTACCTCGTCCAACGTCTCGCTCAACGCCCGGGCCAGTGCCCGCAGCACCATGTCACCAACCGCGTGACCGTGCAGCTCGTTGATGTCCTTGAAGTCGTCGACATCGATCAGCAGCAACGCCCCGGTCCGGTCGCCCCCGACCCCGGCGGATTCGACCCCGGCGCCTTCGAGACGTTCGGACAGCAGCGCGGTTGTCGATCGCCGGTTGCGTAGTCCGGTGAGCGGGTCGTACGCGTCGAGGCGCGCGAGGTCGCGGCGCATCCCGACCAGCTCGGTGACGTCATGCGCGGTACCCATGATCCGGATCGGCGTGCCGAGGTCGTCGGTGAGGACGTCCCCGTGGCATTCGAGCACACACTCGGACAACCGGTCGGCCAGAAACATACGATGCGTGAACTCGAACGGGCCGACCTCGGCGATCGCCCGGTCCAACACGCTCTCGATCATCGAGACGTCGTCCGGATGCACCAACGACCGGTAGGTCTCGTAGTCGAGGTAGGTGTCGGTGGGGTACCCGAACATGGCGAGCAGCTCGTCGGACCACGCCACCTCGTCGGTGATCAGATCCCACTCCCAGATGCCGGTCCGGGCGATCGTTTCGACATGGTGGAGCCACTGTTCCCGTAGCCGTGTGGTCTCCTCCTCACGGTGGCGTCCGGTGATGTCAGCGATCTCGTAGAGAACGAAGCCACCCGCACCCGCCACCACCACCCCACCGACGCCACCGTTCACCAACGCGCTGGCGTGCAGCTCCAGCCAGCGGATGGTGCCGTCCGGCGCCTGCCACCTGGCCTCGCGAGGGTCCGCATCCACAATGACGTCGGCCAGCGGGAGTCCGGCTTCGGCGACCGCGAAACGCCCGGCGACCACGGGGTCGGGACCCAGTTCGGGACCCGGCTCGACGTCCAGGTCGACCCGCGCGGATCCGCCGCTCGCGAGCACCAGGTCGAGCAGTGCCCGGTTCGCCCAGACCACCCGGCCGTCGAACGTCACCACCAGCAGACCTGTGGATACCGCGTCGGCCACCAGGCCGATCACGCCAGCGACCAACGCACTTCTCCCGCCTACGCTTGTCAGCCCTGCGTACATCTCGGCTGGCCACGCTCGCCCCCGATCGATTCGCGAGTGTATCGGCAGTCGGATGAGCACGGAACGTTAGGGCCGGCCGGGGTAGGATTCCCCTCGGACCAGGGCTGTGGGCAGGATGCCGACATGCCCAGGATCATCAAGGTCGTTGTTGCCCCGAACGCCTTCAAGGGCACGCTGACCGCCGCCGAGGCGGCGCGTGCCATGGCCGACGGGGTCGGCATCGCCGTCGGCCGCCATTGCGACGTCGTCCTGCAACCGGTCGCGGACGGCGGCGACGGAACGGTGGCGGCGGCCGTCGCCGCGGGCTTCACCCGCCACGAGATCACGGTTTCCGGACCGATCGGATCACCGGTACGGGCGGCGTTCGCCGTCCGGGAGGACGCCGCGGTGCTGGAGATGGCCGAAGCCTCCGGTCTGTGCCTCCTGCCCAGGGCGCGGTACGCGCCGCTGACGGCGTCCACCACCGGAACCGGCGAGCTGATCCGCGCCGCTCTCGATACCGGCGCCCGACGGCTGCTGCTCGGCGCGGGCGGAAGCGCGACGACCGACGGTGGCGTCGGGATGGCGACCGCTCTCGGTGTCCGGTTCCTCGACCGCTGCGGCCACCCGCTGCCGCCTGGTGGCGCGGTCCTGCGCAACCTCGCCGTCGTCGACGTCACCGGCCTGGACGCACGGCTGACCGGCGCCGACATCACGGTTGCCGCCGACGTCGACAGTCCGCTTCTCGGGCCGCACGGCGCGGCGGCGGTCTTCGGCCCGCAGAAGGGCGCGAGCCCCACGGACGTCGCCGCCCTCGAGGAGGGGCTGCATACCCTCGTCGAACGCCTCGACGCCCTTCCTCAGGCCGGCGGAACCCTCCCGGCCCGGGATGCGGCGCTCACCCCGGGCGCGGGCTCGGCCGGGGGGCTCGGCTTCGGCGCGATGCTCTTCCTGGGCGCACGGGTGCACCCAGGCGCCGAACTCCTGCTCGACCTCGTCAGGTTCGACTCGGTTCTGACCGGCGCCGTCCTGGTGGTCACCGGCGAGGGCGCGCTGGACACCCAGACCATGCGAGGAAAGGCCCCGCTGGTGGTGGCGAGGCGAGCACGCAGAGCCGGCATTCCCGTCATCGCGGTCTGCGGCCGGGTCGACGTCGAGAAGGAGATCTGGCAGGAGGCCGGGTTCACGGCCGTCCATGCGCTGCACCCGGCGGCCGGGCGGGACGAGGCGGCCGGGCGGGACGAGGCGGCCGAGGCGGCCGGGGCGGCGGTCCGGCTGCGCGGCCGGACCGCCGAGGCCGTGCACGCGTTTCTCCGCGACCCCGAGTAGGGTGCCCCCGCCCGCCGCCGTACCGCCCGCCGGTCAGTCGTGGATCTGCTGGGCGAGGTAGTTCGCCTCGCCGACCTGGGAGACAAGTTCCAGTTGGGCGTCCAGCCAGTCGATGTGCTCCTCCTCGGACGTGAGGATGCTCTCCAGCAGGACGGCCGATCCCACGTCGTCACGGGACCGGGTCAAAACGATTCCCTCCCGCAGCAGCGCGCAGGCCTCGATCTCGTGGGAGCGGTCGGAGGTCAGCTGCTCGAGCACCGTCTCACCGACCCGCAGCGTGTGCAGCCGCTGCAGGTTGGGTAGCCCGCCCAGGTAGAGAACCCGGTGCACCAGCTTGTCCGCATGGCGCATCTCGTCGATCGACTCGTCGTAGGTGTGCTTGCCCAACCGGTGGTAGCCCCAGTTGAGTTGCATCCGCGAGTGCAGGAAGTACTGGTTGATGGCGGTCAGCTCGTTCGCGAGGACGCCGTTGAGCAGTTCAATGATTTCCGTATCGCCCCGCACGTGAGAACCTCCACCGTTTCAGCCCGACTGGACGACCGGACGGACACGGCAGTGGTCGCCAAGCAGCTCCTCGATCTCCTCAAGGCAGCCGCCGCAGCCGGTGCCGGCCGCGCAGACCTCGCCGACCTCATCCGTGTCGCACGCGCCCGACTCAATCACGCCGCGCAACGTCCGGTCGGTGACAGCAAAACACGAGCAGACCAGCACCGCACCTCACCTCGCCCTCGCTGCCGCCAACACCACAGCACCCCCGACCACTAAACTAAAGCTTCCCTAATAGTTCCATCGGGACGAGAGTCGCACACGGTCGGATGACAGGCAAGCAGCCGCACCATGCGATTCGGCGAACACAGCACCAGGCCAGGGCATAGTTGCCCAGGCCTTCCCGTTCCGCTCCCTGTTCACAGCGCTCGGGGCCTGCTGCGGTCCGCTCCCGACCGTTGCCGGTCGGACTTCACGGAGCGATCGAGGCCACCAGTGCGGAGATCTCCACCCTCCGGTTGGAGGCACGTCCGACCTCGGTGTCGTTGGTCGCCACCGGATAGTCCGACGCGAACCCGGCGGGCCGCAGCTGCGCGGCCGGCACGCCGTGGCTCGACAGGTAGGACGCCGCGGCCTCTGCCCGCGAAAACGACAGCGCCTCGTTGACAGCATGAGAACCCTGCGTGTCGGTGTGGCCCGCCACCAGTACGGGTAGGGCATCGTCCCGCAGCACCGCCGCGATTTGATCAAGTTGGGCACGGTCGTCGTCGGTGAGTTCGGAGCTGTCCGTCGCGAACGTGACATGACCCGCGGCGACGGCCGCGGCGAGGCGGTCGGCTCCGGCCGTGGTTCCCGCTCCGGCCGTGGTTCCCGCTCCGGCCGTGGTTCCCGCTCCGGCCGTGGTTCCCGCTCCGGCCGTGCGTCCCGCTCCGGCGGCCGGGACCGGGACCGGGACCGCAGTAGCCGAACCCGCCTGCCGAACGGTCAGGCGGTTGTCGAGGGTGAGGGCCGGCTGCACCGTCCGGGTCGCGGCCAGGACGGCGGACCCCAGCCGTGCCCGCTCGTCGGCGTCGGCCACGGTTCCCTCCAGCACCACCTCGGGGCCAATGATCGTAACCTGATGTTCGCCGGTCACGGCTGTCAGCGCGCGGGTCAGCTCGTCTAGGACCGGCACCGGTGGGGCGGCCACATCCGGATCGACCGCGACCTGCCCCGTCAAGGTGCCGGAACTGGCCGCGACCGCCGCGCCGAGGAGCTGTTCCCTGGCGCCCCGGTCAGGCACGGTTGCGGTGAGCGTGAGCGAGCCACCGTCGACCGCGAGCACGAAGGGCTTTGCGGTCGCGTTCGGCACCGCCACGATCCGGACATCACCACCCAACCTCGCTGACCGCGCGCCGGAGACGTGTGCGACCGCCCTACGGGCCGCTTCGGCCGCGGAAACGCTGGGAAACGTGCCGTGCACGGTGGCATCCCGGCCGTCGAAGGTCACCTCGGCGCCGGTCTGGCCGCCGGCCCGGACCGCGGACGCGGCCCGGTCGGACAGTTGGCTTTCGATGGGCCCACGCCGCAGCCCCAGCGCCAGGACCGCCAGTAAAAGCCAGGCGACGACAAGGGACACCGAGAAGACGACGGGACGAGGCCGCCGCACCACAGCCACCTTGGCCAAGGACATAGAAATGGTCTCCGCGCAAATTCTGCCTGGGAAGGCCCAACGGATGACAGGAGTGCGGCGAACAATCCCGCCGCGGGCCAACTGTCGCACATCGGGCTGTCCATAACGTGCACCGGGTGGTCCAAGTCCGCGCCGGGCCTGTCAAGCCCCCGACCCTGGCCCCCTTGGAACCCCCAGGTCTGGCGGTGCCGGCCCCGGGCGTACACCGACCCCGCTCCCGGCCCCCGCGGGCTGGGGTTCCAGTGGCTGGGGCCGGGCCGACCGGTCGGCCGAGCCGATCCGATCGATCGGCCGAGCCGGGCTGGCCGGCTCCAGTTGCCCGGTCGGCTGTTCTCGTCCGCGCGCCGGTCGCGTCACCACCGATGCCACGGCGGCTCCGATGCCGAGCACGAACCAGCCGGCGATCACGTCCAGCACGTAGTGGTTGGCGGTGGCCATCACCACGAAGGCCGTTGCCGCCGGGTAGAGGATGCCGAGCGCCCTGACCCGGCGGTGCCGGGCGAATCGAGCGATGTTCCAGCCGCACCACAGCGCCCAGGCACAGTGCAGGGAGGGCATGGCGGCGAACTGGTTGGCGATGCCACCCAACCCCCTGGGCGCGGCGCTCGAGTCGCCGCCCCACCAGCCCCAGTCGTGGAACGACGCCATGGTGTCGATGAAGCCTGCCCCGGGTAGCAGCCGCGGCGGAGCCGTCGGAAGCAGGAAGAATCCGACAAGACTGATCACGGTCGTACAGGCGATCGTCCACCGGGCTCGCAGGTAGCGACTCGGGTGCTTGCGGTAGAGCCAGAGCAGGACGGTCGGTGTGACGACGAAGTGGAGGCTTGCGTAGTAGTAGCAGGATGCGACGGCGAGCGCGGGAAGGCCCTGCAACCAGTGGTTCAACCCGAGCTCAACGTTTAGGTGCAGGTCGGTCTGGATGCGCAGGAGATCCCACCCGACCGCGAGCGCATCCCGACGGGAACCGTCGGCCACCGCACGGATGGCCGTGTAGCTGTAGTAAAGAACGATCATCACGACAGCTTCGATCCACAGCACAGGCAGTCCGTCGGACCTGCGGCGTGTGCGGATCACCCGTGACCTCCCCGGTGGTGACCTGGCCTGTTCAACGGTTCGGTCACCGCGTTCTCGCGTACTACGACCGGCGGCCCCAGTGAACCCCGTCGACTTCGAGCCTCGACATTCCTCTGCCTACCCAGCCACCCCACCTTTCGCTTAGCGTGTTCGGTCAAGTACCTTTGCGTCACCAGTTGGCAGTACCGACAACGGACCGCACCCGGGGGTAGCGATGACGCACCCGATAGCTGGCGCACCACCCGGTGCGACTCGACCTCCCACGCCCGCCATGGGCGAGAGACCCATGCCCGTCGCGCTGGCGCGTTCCACAACCCAGCCCGTCTCTGCGACAACATCCACCGATATTCAATCATCGCCCGCTCCCTCACCCGCAACAGGTTTCGGTCCGACGTGCGGCGGTGGCCGGCGCCGGCCACCGCACGCCCCTGCCATCGCGCGGCGCCGGGGAGAGGTGCTGGAGGACGCGATCCGTACCGCCGTGGTCGAACTACTCGCCGAACACGGCTACGGCGCGTTGACCATGGACCTGGTGGCCGCACATGCCCGGGCCGGCAAGGCCACTCTGTATCGCCGCTGGTCCTGCAAGCTCGACCTGGTGATCGACACCGTGTGGCGACTCGACCATGCGACCGTCACGGACCCCGACACCGGCAGCTTCCGCGAGGACCAGCTCCTGCTGCTGCGGGAGTTCGCCCACCTGCTTCACGGACGCCAGGGAGCGGTCACCGCGACCCTGCTCGGCGAGCTCACCCGACACTCCGACCTCGCCGTCGCTCTGCGAGCGGTCCTTCTCCACCAACGCCGGGCGATTTCCGCGGCCATCGCCGAAAGGGCCGTGCAACGCGGCGAGGTCCGCCCCGATGCCCCGTGGTCACTGGTCAACGAGATCGGGCCTTCGCTGCTGTTCGCCCGCTATCTGATTGCCGGCGAACCCCTTGACCACGGCTACATCGTTGACATTCTGGATGGAATAGTCGTGCCGCTCGTCCTCCCGGCCCGGGCGCCCCGTCAGGGACCTCGTAGCAGGCCGGGCACCGGGGCATGACGGCCCTGCCGGCCGGGCTGGTCCGGACATGTCCCAGACAGGGCCGCTTCCACCATTTCGACACGGCTACCCTGAGCCGCGTGGCAAACAGTACGAGTACACACCGCGCGGAACGGGTGTCGCGGTATCTGTCGCGGCATCTGCGGCACGCGCCGGACGACATCGGCATCATTCTCGATACAGCGGGGTGGGTACCCGTCACCGAGCTGCTCGACGCCTGCGCCCGGTCCGGTTTCCCGATCACCCGTGCCGAGCTGGAACACGTCGTGGCGACAAGCGACAAGCAGCGTTTCGCTTTCGACGACATCGGGCAGCGCATCCGCGCCAACCAGGGCCATTCGGTACGCGTCGAGCTGGGCCTGGATGTCGTGACACCACCGGACGTGCTGTTCCACGGGACGATCGAGGCCTTCCTGCCCGCGATCCGCGAGCAGGGGCTGCGTCCGATGCGCCGCCACGACGTCCACCTGTCTCCCGACACGGAAACCGCGCGACGGGTGGGCGCGCGCCGTGGCCGGTCCATCGTCCTCACCGTCGACGCCGGCGCGATGCACCGAGACGGTCACCGGTTCCGGCGCAGCGCGAACGGGGTCTGGCTGACCAGTCACGTACCGCCCGACTTCCTTCATCTTCCCGAATAACCATGAGATCCGGGCAGTGAGATCCGGGCAGTGAGATCCGGGCACGCCTCGCGGTACCGCCCGTCGGGAAGGGACCGTGGCCCGGGGTCGCGGCACCGGGCCCGTTCACCGCGGGCGGTCCGCTACGACCCGAACAGACCAGGATCACCCGCCACCGCTGACGACCAGCGAAACCATGGATACCGCTATTGTTCAACCGTGACTGACATCACAGACTTCGCCCACCTGGTCTCCGGCGACAACGGCCTGTCCATCGTCTCCACACTGCGCGCGGACGAGACGATTCATTCGTCGGTGGTCAACGTCGGTGTGCTCGACCATCCGGCAACCGGCGTTCCCGTGATCGGATTCGTGGCACGAGCCACGGCCCGCAAACTCGTCCATCTTCGCACCCGCCCCCGTGCCACCGTCGTGGTCCGCGACGGCTGGGAATGGGCCGCCGCCGAAGGCCCGGTCGAACTGACCGGCCCCGAAGATCCCCTGCCCGGCGTCGACGCCGACTGCCTCCGCATGCTCCTACGCCACATCTTCACCGCCGCCGGTGGCACCCACGACGACTGGAACACCTACGACAGGGTCATGGCCAACGAACGCCGCACGGCCGTCCTGCTCCTCCCCGACCGGATCTACTCCAACCCCTGAGCCGATCCCGGCGAAGGCGTAGGTGGAAACCGCCGCCGGAACGACGGAAACGACCTACACCTCGTCGTTCGGACGGTCTCAGGGCGAGAATCGGACGGTCTCAGGGCGAGAAGACGCGGGGGTGGGGACGGGTGCGGGTGCGGCGGGCCAGGGCGCGGACATGGCCGACGGCGGTGATCACATGGCCGACCGCGGCGTGCACCTCATCCTCGGTGGAGGGGCGTCCGAGGCTGAACCGCAGGCTCTCCGACGCGGCGGTGGAACCGAGCCCCATCGCGGTCAGGACGTGGGACGGCTCGCTGCTCGACCCCTTGCAGGCACTGCCCGCCGACACCGCGACCTCGGGCATGGACGTCATCACCGCGTCGGCGTCCGCTCCGGCGAACCGCAGGTTCACCGTGTTCGGCAGGCGTGCGACGGCCGGGCCGTTCAACTCGACAGCGTCGAGCTGCTCGGTGAGCAGATGCTGCAACAGCGCGGTCAGCCGCCGCAATTGGTCGGCGTCGGTGGTGAGTTCGGCGGCGGCGATCGCCGCGGCCCGGCCGAAACCGACGATGCCGGCGCTGTTGGTGGTACCGCTGCGCAGGCCGCGTTCCTGACCCCCGCCGACGATCAGCGGGGTCAGCCGGTTCTGCAGCCGCCGGCGCGCGACGAGCGCACCGACCCCCTTGGGCCCGTAGATCTTGTGCGCGCTCAGCACCGCGAGGTCGATCTCCCACGCGTCCAGAGCAACAGGGATCTTGCCGGCGGCCTGGGTGACGTCACAGAGGAACAGGGCGCCGGCGCCGTGTGCGAGCCCGCAGGCCCGGCGGACGTCCGCGACCGCGCCGGTCTCGCTGTTCGCGGCCATCACCGCGACCAGGACCACATCCTTCGACAGCGACGCGGCGAGGTGGTCGAGATCGGGGGCACCGTTGCGCAGGACCCGGACGATCCCGACCGTGCCGCCGTGGATCCTCGCGGCCTCCGCCGCCGCCGCGAGGACGGCCTTGTGCTCGGTGGCCGCGACCAGGATGCGGCGGCGGCCGGGTTCGGCACCGGCAAGCACACCGCGGATGGCGAGATTGGCCGCTTCGGTGGCACCGCTGGTGAACACGACGTTGCGCCGGTTCGTCCCCACCAGGGAGGCGACCTGGCCGCGTGCCTGCTCGACGAGCCGGGCGACCGCGCGACCCGCGCCATGCCCGCTGGATGCGTTCGCGAACTGCTCGGAGAACAGGGGCAGCATCGCCTCCAGCACCCGTGGGTCGACCGGGGTGGTGGCGTTGTAGTCAAAATAGATCATTATGGCCACGCGGGCCGCCGAGACCAGCCCCGATCGGTGTCGGTGGCCGGGACATCGCGGTACCGTCCGTCCGGTGTGATCCGCAGTCGACGCAGTCGGGGTCCCGGAGCACCGGGAACGAGCGGAAGTCCATGTCCGACAGGTCGAAGGCCAGCAACCTGCCGGTGGACGGCTCACCGAACCGGGCGATCATTTTGATCACTTCCATGGCGGCCAGGCAGCCGACGGTACCGGCGACCGCGCCGAGCACCGGGAAGCCGAGCGGATCCCACTGCGGATCCCCGTGCGCGAACACGCAGCGAAGACACGGCCCGCCGGGAGCCATCACGAGCAGCTGGGCCTCGGTGGTGTTCATGGCCGCGAAGACCAGCGGCACGCCCAGATCCAGGCACATCCGGTTGATCCGGAAACGTTCGGGGAAGTTGTGGCGGGCGTCGACCACCACGTCCGAACCGGCGACGAGGCCGGGGATGCACGGGTCGAACAGGTCACGGTCCCATGCCTCGACGATGACGTCCGGGTAGTGGGCACGAAGCGTGTCCGCGGCGCAGACCACCCGGGCCTCACCGACCCGGTCGGGTCGCATAAGAATCTGCCGGTTGAGGTCGGGTGTCTCGAGGGCGCCGGGATGCACGAGGACCAGCCGCCCGACACCGGCCGCGGCGAGATACGTGGCGACGGCTCCGCCCACCCCACCCACCCCCGCCACAAGCACTGTCGCCTCGCACAGCCGCTCCTGTCCCGCCAGCCCGAAACCGTTCAACGTCAGTTGGCGCTCGAAGCGCCGCATTCCGATTCCGGTGTTCGCGCCGTTCGTGTTCAGGCCATCCATGTTCAGGCCGTCCATGTCCCCCACCTCCCCTACCGACTCACCGAGGCCGGTACGACTCTCCTGACGTCGGGAACAGCTTCCTTCAGCTGCCGTTCGACCGTTTTCACCAGCGCGGTCACGTCGGCCTCGCTGGTGAGGCCCGGCCCGGTCACCCGCACCGAGACCACGCCGTCGGCGACTCCGACGACGGACGCGTCTCGCCCGACGAGCTGCAGGTGTGGCCGGATGTGCTGGATCGCCACGTTCGCCTTCTGCAGCAGCGACGTTTCCACACCGTCCGGCTGGACGGGCGGCGCGAACGAAGGCCCGCACAGACAGCTACTACGCGCGTTCGGGTTGTAGAAGGTGAAACCGGACGACATCAGCGACTCGCTGTAGTCGATACGCATGCCGTCGAACTGCTCGGCCGAATCGGCGGCGACGAACACGCCGAAGTCCTCGACGCGGATGACGACGTCGCCGGCCGGGGGCACGGGCACGACCGCGAGCCGGTAGCGGTGGCCGGCACAGCCGCTGGACGTGTCGACACCGACCCGTAGGCCCGACCCGGGCGCCGTCCCCTCCCGGCCGAGCAGCGTGCGCACCTGGCCCGCGGCCCGCTCGGTGAAGCTGATCACAATACTCACTGGTCCATCTCCCGATACGTCCAGGCGCGGTCAGTGGGCGAGGACGACTCGCTCGACCGCGGGCACCGATTCCTTGAGCTGACGTTCGATGACCCCTGCCAACGTGTCCAGTGCGGAGGAGCAGCCTCCGCAGGCACCGGTCAGCTGGACCGAGACGACACCGCCGGTGACGTCGACGACCGTCGCGTCCCCGCCGTCACGCTGCAGGAACGGCCGGATCTGCTGCATGGCCTCGTCCACCTGCCGCCACAGGGTCTCCTCGTTCCCGTTCGGCTCCGGCGCGGAGAAGGACGACCCGCACGAGCAGGGATCCGAGGAGTTCGGGTTGGCGAAGACGAATCCGGACGATGTCAGCGACTCGACGTAGTCGATGCGGACCCCGTGCACGATCGACGCGGACGCGGAGTCCACGAACACGTCGAAGCCGTCCTGGCGGACGATGATGTCGCCCTTCTGCGCGGCGGGCGCGAGCGCCAGGCTGTACGTGTAGCCGGCACAGCCGCCCGGCTGCGCGCCGACCCGCAGGCCGTAGCCGGTGGTCTCCTCCTCCCGGGCGAGCAGGGCGCGCACCTGACCCGCAGCCTGTTCGGTGAGGGTGACCTGAAGCTTGCTGATCATGATCCTACCTTTGCTGCGAGGTGGTCGGGCGCCGCTGACAGGCCGGTCGGCAGCTCGGCGGGGGGCTCGGACGACCCCTCGGTCAACCCATCGGTCAACCCCTCGGCGGCCAGCCGCGCGCCCTGGGCCGCAACCGCGGAGTCGATGAGGTCGTAGCATTCGACGGCCTCGATCCCGGCCGCGGCCAGTGCCTCCCGGGGCCCATTTCCGATCTTGCTGCACAGCAGCGCGGCGCAGTCCGACAGCAGCCGGACGGTCTTGTCCAGCACCGATTCGTCCTCGTCGCACTCGGAGGGACCCTCGCAGTAGCGCTCGACACTGCGGGTACCGACCAGACGCGCCCAGTTCTCACCCGCCTCGTAGACCCAGAACTCCTCGGCGTGGCCGAAGTGCTGGTTGACCACACCGCCGCCCTTGGTGGCGACGGCCACCAGGACGGTCCGCTCCGGCCTGGCGATGCCGTCCGCGGAGATCCGCAGCTCCTCGCGGGTGGACCGGACGTCGGAGCGCCACCGTTCGATCGCGGCGTGGGCCTGCCGGCGTCCGGCCAGGTCGTAGGTGACCTCGCCGTTCAGGTAGGTCTCCGGGCCGAACTCCTCGCTGCGGTCCTCCCCCAGCAGCCCGACCGCGTCGGCCCGGCACTGGCGGCAGTGGCGCATCATGTTCATCTCGGCGCCGTCGTCGCCCTCGCAGCGGTCCTGTAGCGCCTTGAGCTCCTGCGGGGTCGGTCCGCGCTGCCCGGTCAGGCCGTAGTGGGTGCCGTGCTCGGGCGCGGACACCAGCGGCATCACGTTGTGCAGGAACGCGCCCATGCCCTTGACCGTGCGGGAGACCTCGATCAGATGGTCGTCGTTGACACCGGGGATCATCACCGAGTTGACCTTGCAGAGGATCTTGCGCTCGGTCAGTGCGGCCAGCCCCTCCAGCTGCCGCTCGGACAGGATCCTGGACGCTTCCACGCCGGTGTGACGCTTGCCCCGGAAGGCAACCCACGGGTAGATCCGAGCCCCGACCTCGGGGTCGGTCATGTTGATGGTGATCGTGACGTGGTCGATGCCGAGCTGTTCGATGCGATCGACGTGGTCGACGAGGGTGAGCCCGTTCGTGGACACGCAGAGCTTGATGTCCGGACAGTCACGGGCCACCAGTTCCATCGTGCGCAAGGTGCGGTCGGCGTTCGCCAGCGGTTCACCGGGCCCGGCCACACCGAGCACGCTCATCTGCTTGATCTCGCTGGCGACCCGCTTGACCTTGGCGAGCGCATCCTCCGGGGACAGCAGCCGACTGGTGACACCCGGCCGGCTCTCGTTGGCGCAGTCGTACTTACGGTTGCAGTAGTTGCACTGGATGTTGCAGCCGGGCGCGACCGGGACGTGCATCCGGGCGTAGTACTGGTGCGCCTCCTGGCTGTAACAGGGATGGTG
>NZ_CAKKTK010000016.1:0-60351 GCF_920656135.1 Frankia sp. Cppng1_Ct_nod
TCATGTCCTCGACACAACCGAGCACACCCAGACCGGCCATATCATCGGGACCATCGCCTGGATGGCACCCGAACAGCTCCGCGGCGAGCGGGCCGGACCAGCCGCCGACATCTTCTCCTGGGCGATGTGCGTCGTGTTCGCCGCGACCGGACGCCACCCGTTCGCAGCCGACACCCCGACCGCATCGGCCGTCCGCATGCTGCGGGAAGAACCCGACCTCAGTGAGCTACCGGACGGTCTGGCACCGCTGACCCTGCGGGCCCTCGACCGGGATCCGGGTAGAAGGCCCACCGCGGTCAAACTGGTCACCGGCATCGTCGGCAACTATGTGGACAGCGCTGATCTGGCAGACCAGGTCACCCGGCGCGTGCTGGTCACCTCCCTGCCCCTGCCGACCCCGGCTCCTGCGGCTGTTCACGGAATCAACCTGCCGGCGAACCGTTCCGAAGCCGGTCAGGTGGATGCCGCGACCGGTCCCCCCGGTGCTGTCGGGAATGCGTCCCAGCGCCGGTCCCAACGCCCGTCCCAACGCCGCAGCACCGTACGGCGCTGGCAGCTGGCGCTGGTCACCGTTGTCGCGGGGATCGCGCTCGGCATCACCGCCGGACTGGTCGTCGCCGTCGCCCTGCACATCGCCCCCGCTGACAGCGGGGACCTTCACGACGCCATCTCGACACCGGCCGGCATACCCCTTCCCAGCGGAAGCCGGATAGTCCCGACCGTTGCCGGGTTGTGGACGTCCGGTCCGCCCGCGGATTCAGACGGGCTGGCACTCTCGCAGCCGCAGAGAGTCGTCGACGGGTCGTCAACGAGCGCGTTGCGGCCACCGACGGCCCAGCCGGCTCAACCTCCGCCGGCCGCCACGAACATGGCGCGATCATCACCGATAGGGCCGACGACCTCCACGCAGCCCGAGCCCACCCGCGCGACCGAACCGCCACCCGCCACAAGCCCGGCAGGGGCACCGACCAGACAGCCAACAACTTCGACACAACCACAGCCCACCCGGGTGACGGAAGCACCCACCGGGCCCGCCACCACCCCGGCGAAGCCACCGCCCAGCTCGCCGGCCGCATCGTCGTCCAAGCCAACCGCGGCGCAGACGTCCACCACGCAGTCGGTGGCATCGCCCGCCGGGGTTGCGACCGTCGCGATGTCGTCCAGGCCGAGACCGAGATCATCCGCACGGTCGGGGCCATCCGGGTCATCTGGCTCCGTATCGTCAGGACCAGCCGGGTCGGCCGAATTAGGTGGATCCGCCGTATCCGTCAGCAGTACGCGCCACGGCACCAAGACCGTCCGCTGTTCAGCTCGCGGGCAGGCTCGCACCGGCTGTCGAGACCAGACACCGAAGTGGCTATGATTTTCTGCGCCCGGGTATGTCGAATGTGTCGCTTCACCTGAAACGGGTGATGACCCTGCACCGGGAAATCCGGGACGCTACATGGGGAGTTGCCGACAACCTGCCGGTGGCCCTCCTCTACCAGAGGTAGCCAGGCACACACGCCGGCTCGTCCTTGCCGCTCTGGCCCGGACCCGTCCCCGCTGCTGGCGCGGCCCCACCACCCCCGGACACGGGAGGACCTGGTGACAGAATCCGTCCCTTACCCGGACCCGACCATCGGCGATCGCAAAACGGGCCACCCCCGGATGGATCTTCTCAACCGCCCCGGCTGGAACATCGCCGCTGCTCGAGCCTGCGCGCATCCGCTCCTGGCGCCGCTTGCCCACCGGTGGGCACATTCTCAGGCGAGGGCAGGCCAGGCACGCGCAGTCGCCTACACCGTTCCCCCCGCAGCCCGGGAACTGCGTGTCGTCGCCGCATCGCCACCCACCCCGGGTAAAGCACTGGTCGTTACCGGTACCGCGCCGGGCATGGCGCTCCCCGGGTCGACGGCGGTCCGCCCCCTGCCATGACCTCAACGGGCTCGCGGGGCCTCGCAACCCAAAGGCCGCGCCACGAAGCCCCCCAGCCGCCGCGGCGACGTCGGCTGATGCTGCGGTCCCTGCTGCGCTCGCTACTGACCGCGACAGCACTGGTCGTCCTGTACTACCTGCTTCCACTGGACCGGAAGATCGACCCCGCCACCGGCGTCGCGTTGGCTTTCGGCCTGCTCGCGTTCGTCGGCGTCATCTGCCTGCAGGTCTGGCAGATCACCCGTTCCAGTTACCCACGGCTACGGGCCTTGGAAACCCTGATCGTGTCCCCCCCTCTACTCATACTGATCTTCGCGGTGGCGTACTTCACGCTTGCCCACGGGGATGCCGAGGCCTTCACCCAGCCGTTGACCCGCACCGATGCGCTTTACTTCACGATCACCGTGTTCACCACGGTCGGTTTCGGTGACATCGCGCCCCGGACCGAGACGGCCCGAATCATCGCCATGATTCAGATGATCGGCGACGTCGTCGTCGTCGGCGTGATTGCGCGGATCATCCTCAGTGCGGTCACGGCCGGGCTGCGCCGCAGGTCCACCGAACAGACACCGTCCGACCGAGAGTCCGTTGACGGCGACCAGTGACCTGTTGGCGTACCAGCGCGGGTAACCTACACCGACCGTGAAGAGCATGCACCGCGCCATCGGCCGCAGTTGGCAGGCCCGGCTCGCCGAACCGGGCTGGCTGCTGCTTCCACTGCGGGTGTTCCTCGGAATCACCTTCACCTTCGCCGGACTCCAGAAGCTGGCCGACCCGGCCTACCTCGACCCGGCATCGCCGACCTCGGTCCAGCGCCAGCTCATGGTTTTCGTGCACACCAGCCCGATCAGAACACTGCTCAGCCCGTTCCAGCCGCACCCGGGCATGGTTGGCATCCTGATCGCGCTGGGTGAGATCGCTGTCGGCACCGGGACCCTGCTCGGGCTGTGGGCCCGGCTCGCCGCGGTCGGTGGCGCCCTGCTCTCCCTGACGTTCCTGCTCACCGTCAGTTGGCACACATGGCCGTACTACTACGGCTCCGACATCGTCTTCGTGGTCATGTGGCTGCCGTTCACGGCGGTCGGGTCCGCCGGGGTGCTGTCGCTGGATGCCTGGTTGGACCGCACGCGTGGCCACGACCCGGGCCGGCGCGCGTGGCTGCGGCACGGGGTGACAACCGGGTCCGCGGCTGCCGTCGTGCTCGCCACCGCCGGTCTGACCGCCTGGATCGGACGGGCGGTCGGTCGCCATGCGGTTCCCCGCCAGTCCGCGACCGGGTCCGGCTATTTCGCGGGTGGCGGCGGAACCACCGTCGCCCGGATGGACGAGATCGATCAGGGTTCCGCGAAAAGGTTCACCATCGCGCAG
Source organism: Frankia sp. Cppng1_Ct_nod (assembly GCF_920656135.1). Classification (NCBI taxonomy): domain Bacteria; kingdom Bacillati; phylum Actinomycetota; class Actinomycetes; order Frankiales; family Frankiaceae; genus Frankia; species Frankia sp. Cppng1_Ct_nod. Next base: position 3,286 of record NZ_CAKKTK010000016.1, read on the forward strand.
TCCGGGGAGCCGGCCTGGCTGGTCCACCTACCGGCCGGCGGGTTCGCCGCCTTCTCCGCGGTGTGCACGCACGCCGGGTGCGCCGTGGACTTCAGCACCTCCGACCAGGAGTTCAGCTGTCCCTGCCACGGTGCGATCTACTCGGCGGCCAGCGGGGCCGTCCTCGGCGGGCCCGCCCCCGCCCCCCTCACCCGGCTGTCCGTGCGCCTGGACGGGGACACCGTGCGGGTCCTGTAGACGTAGCTGTAGGTGGAAACCAGCACCAGAACGACGGAAACGACCTACTCCTCCTCTCTCATCGGCCGGCGATTTCACCTGTTTGCTTAAATCATGTCGCGAATCATCCACCGTGTCCCGGTATTCGTCCGGGCACAGGGTGCGTACGAGCGCCTCAGGTGTGGCAGGCAGTGGCGGGGGGATCGATCATGCGTGAGGGTCGGTGGACGACGGTCACACCGTCCCAGTTCCAGCATGAACGAGAGGCTCTCAAGCACGTCCAGGACCGGCTGGCGGACGCCGAGCCGTACCGCGCCTGGTCGAACTTCACCTTCACCGCGAGCACCGGCCACGTCCGCGAGGTGGACCTGTTCGTCGTGGCCCAGGGCGGCCTGTACCTGATCGAGATCAAAAGCCTGAACGGTCGCCTGACCGCGAGCGGCTCGAACTGGATCCTGCACGGTCAGCGTGGCGAGCGGGTCTTCGACAACCCGTTACACCTGGCGGACTCCAAGGCAAAGCAGCTGCGGTCACTGCTGACCGCCGAGACAGGGCGCCAGCGACTGAATGTGAAGATCCCCTACGTTCAGGCCGCGGTGTTCCTGTCCGTCCCGAGCCTGCGGGTGGAACTGCCCGAAAACCAGCTCCACCGGGTCTTCGGTCCGCAACCACGGGAGGGCCGGCCGGCCGGGCCGCTGCCGCCGATCTGCTCCGCCCTGCTGGAGGCGCCACCGCGGGAGGATCGGGACCGGGTCCGCCCGGAGCTGTCGAAGGCCCTCCCGAAACTGCTGCACGGGGTCGGTATCGCGCGGAGCAGGCGCCACTTCCAGATCGGTTCATGGGAGCTGACGTTCCCGCCGTTCGACACCGGCCCAACCTGGCAGGACCACCTCGCCCAGCACGCCCAGATCGCCTCCGAGCGGCGCCGGGTCCGCATCTACCTGGTGGAACGGCAGGCGGGTCAGGCCGAGCGGGCGAGCATCGAGCAGGCTGCCCGCCGGGAGATGCTGGCGCTGCACGGCATCAGCCACTCGGGCATCGTCCAGGCGGACGCGATGGAGCAGCATGAGGCCGGGCCGGCCCTGATCTTCCGGCATCGGCCGGACGCCGAGCGGCTCGACCACTACATGGCGCGGTTCGGTGAACGCCTGGACGCAGCCACCCGGGTCGACATGATCCGGCAGCTGGCCGAGGCGATCCGGTACGCGCACGGACGCCACCTGCACCACCGGGCACTGTCCGCGCGCAGCGTCTTCGCCGTGCCCTCGTCCAGGCGCAGAGGCGGCGGCGACGCGGCATGGTTGTCTCCCCGGCTGCAGATCAGCGACTGGCAGGCGGCGACCCGTGGCTCCGGTTCGAGCAGTGCCACCCCCAGCGTGTCGGTGCGGACGGGCGCGGTCAGTCAGGTCGTCCCTCATCTGGAACGCTCCGCCGAGGGCTATCTGGCCCCCGAGCTGTCGGCGCCGGATCCCGACCCGGTCTCGATGGACGTCTTCGGTCTCGGTGCTCTTTCCTACCTGCTGCTCACCGGGAAGGCGCTGATTCGGGATTTTTTTCCCTATCCAGTGATTGCGCGGCGGTGCCCTGCCGGATCATCCGCTGCCAGCGCAGTGGAGTACCGCGTACCGCGGTCACCACGGACTGTATGACCACCAGGTACATGAGCTGCCGGTAGACGAGCATCTGGAAGGGCAACGCCCACAGTGGACGTAGTGGTTCCCGTTCGAGGTGGAACGCAAAGGCGGTGGTGGCGAACTGGATGACGTAGAACACGCCGAGTGTGACATAGACCCGCCAGTCCCCGCTGAACAGCGCGTAGACAGCCAGTAGATCGATGGCGGGTGCGATCACCGGTAGTACGACCTAGAACAGGGCTAACTGGGGAAGTACCAGCCGCCCGAATCGGCCGCCGGGCCCCCTTTCGAGCAGGGCATGCCGGTGTTTCCAGATCGCCTGCATGGTTCCGTAGCACCAGCGGTAGCGCTGCCGCCAGAGCGCGCGGAGCGTGGCGGGGGTCTCGGTCCAGGCCCGGGCATCGTCTACGTAGGCGATGCGCCAACCCGCCCGGCAAAGGGCCATGCTGGCCTCGCTGTCCTCGGCAAGCGTGTCGTCCTTGATACCGCCGACCTCATCGAGGGCCTGTCGGCGCCATGCACCGATAGCGCCGGGGACCGTGGGCATGCAGCCGAGCAGGTGGTACAGCCGGCGGTCAAGGCTGAATCCCTGAACATATTCTATGTGCTGCCAACGACCAAGCAGTCCACTTCGGTTTCCGACTTTCGTATTGCCAGCCACCGCGCCGATACCAGGGTCCGCGAGTGGTTGAACCAGGCGGCGGATGCTTTCTGGTTCGAAGACGGTGTCGGCGTCCACAAGTACGAGCACGTCGGCGCAGGCCACACGAATGCCATGCCGGAGCGCGGCGGGTTTGCCCGCGTTCCGCTGTCGGATGACCCGGACTCCAGGTAGCGCGAGCCGTTCTACGACATCAGCGGTGCCGTCAGTCGAGCCGTCGTCAACGACTATCACCTCAAAGTCCGGATAGTCGCTGGCGACAAGCGACCGGAGCGCATCCGCAATGCCCGCCGACTCGTTGTAGGCCGGTACGATCACACTGACCGGCGGTAGGAAGGCGGAGCCGGTTCGGCCGGCGGCGTGTGCCCGCCGGTATGCCGGATCCTCGTGGAACCTCACTCGTTTACCTGTGTCCACTCAAGGCGCTGCTCAACAATCTGGCGCCACGCCTGACCACCTACACCGGCTGGCTCGGCCGCCAGGCGGCCTTCTGGCACGGTGACGTCACGGACCGCCGACGGAAAGCCATCCTGCGCGGCCGTCCCGACGTTCTCCTGACGACACCGGAGTCGCTGGAGTCGATGCTCGTCAGCGTCAACGTCGACCACCGGGCATTCTTCGCGGACCTGCACGCGGTCGTCGTCGACGAGGTCCACGCGTTCGCCGGTGACGACCGCGGGTGGCATCTGCTCGCCGTCCTCGAACGGCTGCACCGGCTCACCGGGCGGAACATCCAACGGGTCGGCCTGTCCGCCACCGTCGGGAACCCGCTGGAGCTGCTGCACTGGCTGCAGGGATCCGCGGCGGGAAAACGTCCCGCTCGGGTGGTCGCGCCTGATGCGCGGCGGACGCCCACGCCGATGTCGGGATCAGGATCGGTCGAACCTCCTGCCGCCGATATCGAGCTGGACGCTGATATCGAGCTGGACCATGTCGGATCGGTAGGAAACGCCGCAACAGTGCTCGCGGCGCTGCACCGGGGCGAGAAACGTCTGGTCTTCTGCGATTCGAAGAAGCTGGTAGAAGAACTCGGTCAGGCGCTCCGGCAACGCGGCGTCACAACCTTCCTCTCCCACGCGTCCCTGTCCGCGCAGGAACGGCGGCGCTCGGAAGAGGCGTTCACGGAAGCCCGCGACTGTGTGATCATCGCGACGAGCACGTTGGAACTGGGAATCAATGTCGGCGACCTCGACCGGGTCATCCAACTCGATGCGCCCGGCACGGTGGCGTCGTTTCTGCAGCGCCTGGGCCGTACCAGACGCAGACCGGGCACCCTGCGCAACTGCCTTTTCCTGGCGCTGTCCGACGACGCCCTGCTGCAGGCCGCCGGGCTGCTGCTGCTGTGGGGACAGCGCTGGGTCGAACCGGTCGTTCCGCCTCCCGAGCCACGCCACATCGTCGCCCAGCAGATCCTCGCGCTCTGTCTGCAGGAGAACCGGGTCGGGGACCAGCTGTGGAGCCAGGAATGGAACGGCCTCACCCCGTTCGACCGCGGCGGCGAACCCATCCTGCGACACCTGGTCGGGCAGGGATATCTGGACACCGACGCCGGCATGCTCTTCATCGGTCCCGAAGCCGAACGCCGTTTCGGCCACCGGCATTTCTCGACGCTCACCGCCGTCTTCACCGCGGCCCCGGAATTCACCGTCCTTTCCGGCCGCGACGAAATCGGACAGACCGACCCGGTGCTGCTGACCGAACAGGTGGAAGGGTCGCGTCTACTCCTGCTCGCCGGCCGGAGCTGGCGTGTCACCCACGTCGACTGGACCCGTCAGCGCTGCTACGTCGAACCGGCGGAAGGCGGTGGAAAAGCTCGTTGGATCACCTTCGGGATAGGCGGGTTGTCCTACCGGATGACGGGGGCGATGCGGGAGATTCTGCTCGGCGCCCGTCCGCCGGTCGCAATGACAAAACGCGCATCCGGACGCCTTGACGCGATACGCGAGCAGCACCTCGACACCGTTCATCCGGGCGGAACCGTTGTCGTACGAGAGGACAACGGGGATGTGCGATGGTGGACGTGGGCCGGCTACCGGGCCAACCTCACCCTGACCGCCACCCTCGCCGATGTGGCTGATCCGCTCCAACGTGCCGATGAGGCGTTCATCCGGCTCCGCCGCGACCTGACCCCGCAGATGTGGAAGGCGGCAACCGCGGATGCACGTGACCGACTCTGCCTGCCGCACGTCGACGAGGAAGCTCTGGCCGGTCTCAAGTTCAGTGTCGCCCTACCGCCCAGACTCGCCGAGGCCACTCTCGCCGCGCGGCTCGCCGATCTGGACAGCGCCGCCACGGTCCTGCGCGAGCCGGTGCGGTTCTCGCTCAGGTAGGACCAGGTGACTCGGGTGGGGATCCTGGTAGCGGGACGGGTTCTCCCCCTCGAGAACTGACGAGCCGGTGGATGTAAACCAGTGTCGCGATGATGACGGCGGCGTCATCGATGAGACCGATCGGCCCGAGGGGAACCTCCGAGATCGCGTCGACGGGCGAGAGTACGTAGAGGAGGCCGCCGAGAGTGGCAGCGATCCCCCGGGCAGGCAGCCGGTACTTGACGATCACAAAAACGGCACCCGCCGTGAGGACAACACCGATGAGCGCGATCACACTGAGAACGATGAGCAGTCCGATACCGATGTTGTCGCTCATGCGTCCCCTCAACACTGCGCAAACGGGCCATCATACCACCAGTTGGATCAGACAAGGCGGTCCGGGTGAATGGGCAAGGCCGGCATCAGCAGTGAAAAGTAGGCGGTGGCAACGGCCAGCATGACCTGCGAGAACAGCTGGTCGGGGTGGCGGGATTCGAACCCACGACCTCTTCGTCCCGAACGAAGCGCGCTACCAAGCTGCGCCACACCCCGCGACCATCACGAAGTCTACCTGATCCTCCTGTCGGCCAGCGGCACCGAGTACCCGCAAGGCGTCCGTGCGTCCGTGCGTCCGTGCGTCCGGCGGGCCGGCGGGCCGGCGGGCCGGCGGGCCGAGCGCAGGATCAGGACAGGGCCGGACGTCAGCCGGGGGACGTCAGCGTGATCAGGGTCGCCTCCGGCCGGCAAGCGAACCGGATCGGCGCGAACGGCGATGTCCCGAGACCCGCGGACACGTGCAGCCAGGACGTCCGCCCGCCCGCCTCATACCTGGACAGTCCGCGGACCCGGGCACGGTCTATGCCACAGTTCGTGACCAGCGCCCCGAAGAACGGCACGCGGAGTTGGCCACCATGGGTGTGACCCGACAAGGTCAACGCAACACCGTCGGCGGTGTAGGCGTCCAGTACCCGGGGTTCCGGGGTATGCGACAGCCCGATCTGTAGATCAACATGGGTGTCGCATCGGCCGAGCACCGAGGGAAGATGGTCCCGCTTTAGCCCCGCATCGTCCACACCTCGGACGTCGATCCGCTGCCCGGCCACGTCCATCACCGTCCGGGTGTTGGTCAGGTCGAGCCAGCCGCTGTCGGCCGCCAACGCCTTCGCGAATCCGGCCCAGTTCAGCGGGGGCCCCTTCGGCTCAGCCTCGTCGCGCGCCATCAGGTAGCGGTGCGGGCTCTTCAGCGTGGGCACGAAGTAGTCGTTGTTGCCCGGTACGAACACGCCGGGGAATCCGAACAGGGAGGACAGCGCGAGAAGCGTCGGCTCGTCCGCGTCCGGGTGCGACAGGACGTCGCCGGTCAGCGCCACGAGATCGGGCATCAGACGGGCCAGATCCGCGATCCACGCCAGTTTGCCCCGCTGGTTGGGGGTGACGTGCAGGTCGGAGATGTGCAGGATACGCAGCGGCTGTGCATCCTCGGCCAGCACCGGCACCACCAGACGACGCAGCGTGTAGGCGGTCCGCTCGTATCCGGCGGCGTAGGCCAGGAGAATCGCACCTGCCGCGCCGAACCCGGTGGCCGCACGCCCGGCGGTCCGTCCCAGCGTCCGCGAAGGTGACCGTTGCCCGCTCATCATCGGACCAGTGTCGCCCACGTTCTCCCCGATGTGGACGCTCTCCACGCCGCGCCGGGCGCGTTTTCGACCACTTGGCGCAACGTCAGCTTCTCGGTGCGACGTTGACCACACGATGCGACGTTGACCACACGGTGCGGCAGGCGGGCTAGGGTCACCGGTGTGAGCGAACTCAAGGACCGCCTGCGGGCGGATCTCACCACCGCCATGAAGGCTCGGGACCCGCTGCGGACCTCCACACTGCGGATGGCCATGGCCGCGGTGAAGGACGAGGAGGTAGCGGGCAGGAGCGCCCGCGAGCTGTCCGACTCCGACGTGCAGAAGGTGCTCACCCGCGAGGTCCGCAAGCGGCGGGAAGCGGCGGACGCCTTCGCCGCCGCCGGACGCGAGGAGCAGGCCGCCAAGGAACGGGATGAAGGCCTGATCCTGGCCGCCTACCTTCCCCAACAGTTGGACGACGAGGAACTCACGGAAATCATCGACCGTGTGATCGCCGAACAGGGCCTCTCCGGCCCGAAGGCGATGGGCGCCGCCATGAAGGCGGTCCAGTCCCAGGTGGCCGGGCGGGCGGAGGGATCCCGCGTTTCCGCACTGGTCCGCGCCCGGCTGCTCTAGCCTCCGCCGAATCCGTCCAGCAGACCGTTTCCCCGTCTGCGCCCGGGGCCGGTGGTCGCGGGTGGGGTCGGGGTTCCTCCGTCGTCGGAACGGGTTTGCGGGAAGAGACCCGACGAGACCATGAGCACTACTTCCGAACCCTCCGGGACCTCCTGATTCCCGGGTGGGTTCATCGCTACCACCCTGCCGCCCGGATCCGGGCTGTCGACCTGTTGGATCGTCACCTTGAAACCCTGGGATGTCAGTAGCGCCTGCGCGAAAGCCGCATTCTGGCCGACCACATCGGGCAGCATCTTCTTCGACGGGACGGGCTGGGTATTGTCCGGATCGGGCATGGAGGCGACCGGCAGATCGAGCCCGTCGATGGTGCCGCGCATGGTTTTCGCCCACACCTGAGCGGGCAGGCCTCCTCCGTAGACAACGTTGTAACCCAGGACGTTACGCAGCGTATGCGCCGTGGGCCCTCGTGGGTCCGCAACGGTCACCGCGGCGGCTATCTGGGGGATGTAGCCGGCGAACGAGGCGGTGCTGAAGTCCTGAGCGGTACCGGTCTTGCCGGCCGCGGGCCGGCCGATCGCCGCGTTCGGGTAACCGGTCCCGTGGAGAATGACCCCTTCCAGGACGGATGTGACCGTGTCCGCGGTCTCCGCCTTGAGGACCTGCCGACATTGCTGGGGGGCCGTGAAGGCAACCGGTCGGTCAGTACTGCCGACCCGCTGGGTGATTAATTCGAACGGCCGCGGATCGCACCGGACACCGTGGTTCGCAAGCGTGGCGTAGGCGGTCGCGAGGTCCATGGTGGAGATCTCGTTGGAGCCGAGGACAGCCGATCCGTCGGAGGGCCCGATTCCGCCGGAAGGACATCGCTGGCTGAGGCCCGGGGTCTGGTCCAGCACCCGGCAGGAGGTGACACCGAGCCGGCGGGCCATTTCGGCGGTGTTCTGCACCCCGACCTTCTCGGCAAGCTGGATGTAGTAGGTGTTGACCGAGTCCCAGGTCGCGGTGGTCATCGAGTAGAGGCCGGCTTCGTCGTGGTCCGAGTTGGAGAAGCAGTCCGCCGGGCTCTTCCCTCGGCTCCCCTCAGCGGGTGGATTGTTGAGGACATTCGAGTGATAGCACTGCGGTGAGTAGAATGTGGTGTTCAGCGGAATCCCTTTTTCGAGAGCCGCTGCCAGCGTGAAGACCTTGAAGGTGGACCCCGGAGAGAAGGATGTCTCCTCCGTCGGGATGATCTGTTTGGTGTGCAGGAAGTCCGTGGTCTTCTGTGGTGACAGACCATCGGAGGACGGGCCGTATTCCCGGTTTACGGCGAGCGCCAGCACCTTCCCCGTCCCCGGCTCAAGCATCGCGACACCCACCGTGACCCGGTTCCCCGGTGGGATAACGCTGTTCGCTCCGTTCTGCGCGGCGGCCTGGGCAGCCGGGCGCAGCGTGGTACGGATCGTCAGACCGCCCTCGAACAACAGTCGCTCGCGGTCCGCCTCGGTGGCACCGAACCGGTCGTCCGAGAGAAGTGTCCGCCGGACGTAGGCGCAGAAGAACGGGACCGACGACAGCTGGCAGGGATCCTCCGCCTGCGGTGGGCGGTTCAGCATCACCGCGGCCGACCTGGTTTCCCGCAGCTCGGCATCGCCGATGTGACCCAGTTCGTGCATACGGTCGAGAACAATGTCCCGACGGGTTGTCGCCGCCTGCGGGTGCAGCACCGGGTTATAGGCGGTCGGGTTCTTCACCAAACCCGCCAGCACCGCCGCCTGCGGAAGGGTCAGCTGTCGTACATCGACGTTGAAATAGTGTTTCGCCGCGGCCTGGACGCCGTACGCACCGTCCCCGAAGTAAGCGATGTTCAGATATCGTTCGAGAATCTGGTCCTTGCTCATGTTCTTCTCGAGATAGAGTGCGTAACGCGCTTCCCGGAGCTTTCGCCTGACCGTCTGTTCGGTCGCGGCCTGTTTCGATTCCTTGCTGGTCGCCGCCTGCAGCAGGACGTTTTTCACATATTGCTGGGTGAGCGTGGAACCGCCTTGCGTGACCCCGCCGGACTCCTGGTTCGAGACGTAGGCCCGGACGAGCCCCTTGTAGTCGAGGCCGGTGTGCTCGTAGAAGCGGGAGTCCTCGATATCTATGATCGCCTGGCGCATCATCATCGGGACCTGGTCGAGCGGCACGATCTCCCGGTCCTGCTCACCCCGCAGGTACCCGATGACGTTCCCTCCCGAGTCCAGGATGCGGGACGCCTGCGGCAGCGGTGGGACGGTGAGATTCGCCGGCAGATCCAGGAAGGAGTCGGCGCCGCTCTTCGCCATGAGACCGACAAGCGACGCGGCCGGCAACGCGATCAGGGCTACGACGACGCCGGCCAACCCGCTCATGATCATTACTCGTACGACCCGGCCGGCGACGATCCGCGCTCGGGAGTGCGGCGGTTCGGGCTCGCCGGAAGAAAGATCAACCACTCGGTCGACACTCTCGTAGCCCACGGCACGGCTCAGGCCGGCCTGGACCCGGGAGGGTCGGCCGCCTGACCCCGTCGTCGTGATCACGTCCGGGAACCTCCAAACGGCCCCCCACCGCGACCACTCGGCCGCGCAACCGGGTCAAGCCTATGACCCCACCTGACAGACACGTGGATGTCACCCGCAGGACACGATCCGGTGACAGACCGCACCACCCACGCGATCCGGATCAATGGCCCGGACGGGTCATTTGGACAACCACCCGTGTGGGGTCTGTGCCGTCGCAGAGGCGCTCCGTACGGTTTCGGGCGAAGCCACGTCACCACCCGCACGGGCCCCCTGACCCGGTCTCGAGAAGAAAGGCAGGTGGCATGACCAGCAGCCTGGCTACCCGCACCAGTGCCGCACGACGTGCCAGCTCGACCCAGTTGATCGGCTCGACCGTCGACGGCGACTGGACCGCGAACGCGGCCTGTCGCGACCTGGACCCGGACGACCTCTTCGTCCAGGGTGCAGCTCAGAACCGGGTGAAGACCCGGTGCTTCGGATGCATCGTTCGCACCGAGTGCCTCGCTGACGCCCTCGACAATCGAGTCGAGTTCGGGGTGTGGGGCGGCATGACCGAACGGGAGCGCCGGGCACTTCTGCGACGGCGACCGGACGTCCAGTCCTGGCGCAAGCTGCTCGCGGATGCGCGTGCCCAGCATGGCACCGCGTCCGCGGGTTAGATCCCTCGGGGCCTTCGACCGCGCGCAAGGACCCATGATCGCGCAGCCTTTGGTCACCAGGGTCGTCCGCATCTTCGCCACCTGTCGACGATCCTGCCGTCCGACTCGTCATGGATTCCTTTGGCCTCCGGCAGCCAACCAGCATCTCACTATCACATGCCAGCGAGATACCCCGAACGCCGGGGTCGCCAAAAAGACAACATCTTGACGATGAGATAACAACAATCAGGGTTACGGCAGAACGCGGCGACGCAGCCGACAGGCAGGGCCGGTTGACCGTCAGCCGGCCCTGACAGAAAGATCATCTGGCGGATAAAAGTCCTGGCAGACAAAGGTCCCGGGGCAGGACGACCAGGACCGAGGGACCTTCTCGGCCGCTAACCGACGCGGCCGAGAACCCCCTCGCGGACAAGCGCGGCTCCGACGTCCCGAAGTCCGGCAAGATCGTGGACGTCTCCGGCCAGCGCATCGACCTCCGCCACCGGCGTGTCGGGATGAGCGCTGGTGAACCGCTCCCGCAACCGTTCCTCGCGGGCGGAAATCCGCATCCTTTCGGCATGCACCCGAAGCACCGCCGCGACCAACGGATGTTCCTCGTGCTCGGTAAGTGTTTCCGCCGCGGCGAGGCTACGTTCCGCGGTCAGCCCGCGGGCGCCTGCACTCGTCGGGTGAACCCGGTTGATGACGAGCCCGGCAAGCGGCATTCCATCCGCGTCCAGACGGTCCACGAAATAGGATGCCTCCCGTAGCGCTGCCGCCTCCGGCGCGGCTACCACGACGAACGACGTCCCAGGCGCGCCCAGCAGCTGATAAGTCTGCTCAGCCCGCTGCCGAAAACCCCCGAACATGGTTTCCAGAGCTGCCACGAACTGGCTGACATCCGCGAGGAGCTGGGCACCGACAATCTTTGTCAGGACCTTGGCGAACATTCCCAGTCCAACCCCGACGACCTTGAGATACATTTTCCCGCCGGTTTTTGCCGGGGCGAGCAGCAGCCGCAGCAACCGGCCGTCGAGGAAAGCTCCCAGACGGCTGGGAGCGTCCAGGAAGTCCAGAGCCGACCGGGTCGGTGGAGTATCCACGACAATCAGATCCCAGTTCCCCGTCGCGTCCAACTGGCCGAGTTTCTCCATAGCCATGTATTCCTGGGTGCCGGCGAAGGAGGACGACAACGACTGGTAGAACGGGTTGTCGAGCAACTGCTGGGCCCGTTCCGGAGTCGTGTGGGCAAGGACGATCTCGTCGAACGTCCGTTTCATGTCAAGCATCATCGCGTCGAGGCGACCACCGGCCGAACGGTCGACCCCGGCGACCTCCCGCGGGGTGTTGTCCAGTTCGGTCAGGCCCATGGACTGCGCCAGCCGACGAGCCGGGTCGATGGTGAGCACGACCACCTGGCGCCCGCGTTCCGCCGCCCGCAGAGCGAGCGCGGCCGCGATCGTCGTCTTGCCGACACCACCCGACCCGCAACACACAATGATCTTTTCATTGTCGATCATGGCATCGACGTCCATCGTCGGCACCGCCCTCGTGGACGTCCTGAACCCGCTGGACGTCCGGGGCGCGCTGGAACCCTCGGCCTCGCTCACCCGACCATCCGCTGTGTCCGCAGCAACTCCGCGAACTGGTAGACCACACCCAGATCCACGCCGTCCGCAACCAGGGGAAGCTCGTAGACGGGCCGTCCCAGCGCCTCGACCTCACGCCGTTGCACCGTCTCCAACACCACCCTGCGAGCATGCTGGGCGGCCTGCGCCGCAAGGGCGTGAACCAGTTCCGCGCTGGGCCGGAGGCCGGCCCCCTTCACGCCCGCAGCCAGTCCCTCCAGATCCAGTTGGCCCGTGCTCGCCAGCTGGAGATCGCCCGCATCCAGCAGCGGCGTCCGCACCATGTTCACGATGACACCGCCAACCGGCAGGCCTGCGGCCCGAAGTTCACAGACACCGTCCACGGTCTCCTGGATCGGCATCTCCTCCAGCAGCGTGACGAGATGGACCGCGGTGCTACCGGAATGCATCACAGCCATCACGTTGTCAGCCTGGGCGCGGATCGGTCCCATCTTCGCCAAGCCCGCGACCTCGGCCGTCACGTTGAGAAACCGGGCGATCCGACCGGTCGGCGGCGCGTCAAGCACCACCGCGTCGTACGCCCGCCCACCGGCCCGGGTCGCGTCCGGGCGGTTCACCGCCTCCTTCACCTTGCCTGTGAGCAGGACATCTCGAACACCCGGCGCGATCGTGGTGGCGAAGTCGATGGCGCCGATCCTGCCCAGCGCCTTGCCGGCACGGCGCAGGTTGTAGAACATTTCCAGGTACTCCAGCAACGCTTCCTCCGCGTCGATGGCGAGTGCGAAGACCTCTCCGCCGCCCGGCGCACTGGCCACCTTGCGCTCGGCGTAAGGCAGCGGCGGGGTGTCGAACAACTGTGCGATCTGCTGGCGGCCCTCGACCTCGGTGAGCAGCACACGCCGACCGCCGGTGGCCAGCGCCACCGCGAGCGCGCCGGCAACCGTCGTCTTACCGGTACCGCCCTTGCCGGTGATCACGTGAAGGCGGCACGACCAAGGCCCCTGCGGAGCATCCTGCGGTGGAGTCTCCTGCGGCGTCACACCGACGACCGTACCCGGCCTGGTCCCGGCCTTCCCGGCGGATGAACAGGCGTCCGACCAACTTCCGGCGGCGGCCACCGCACCCCGTCCTCGGGGCCTACCGCCACCCGAAAAGCACCATGATCGCGCACCCTTCGGCCTGCTAGGGTCACGGGTCATGCAGAAGTGGGAGTACGCGACAGCACCAGTGCTGATCCACGCAACCAAGCAGATCCTTGACAACTGGGGATCAGACGGTTGGGAGCTCGTCCAGATCGTCCCCGGGCCCAACCCGGAGAGCCTGGTCGCCTACTTCAAACGGCCCACGAACGGATCCTGAAGATTGGCCGCGAACCCTGACCCGAACCCTGACCCGAGGCTCGGACAGGCCGACGCGACCACCCCGTCGCGTCGCCTCGCCGCACTCGGCCTGACGCTACCCGCGGTGCCCACTCCGGCCGGCGCGTACGTGCCCGCCCGCCGCCATGGAGATCTGGTGTGGACCGCCGGGCAACTGCCCCTGCTGGACGGCACCCTCGCGGCGGTCGGTCCGGTCGGCACGCCCGCCGACGGTGGTTCGGTTACCCCTGAACACGCCGCGGAACTGGCCCGGATCTGCGCGTTGAACGCCCTTGCCGCCGCAGCCGCGGTTGCCGGCGGTCTCGACGCCATCACGGGGATCGTCAAGCTTGTCGGGTTCGTCGCGAGCGTGCCCGCGTTCACCGGCCAGCCCACAGTGGTCAACGGCGCGAGCGAACTACTCGCCGCGGTCTTCGGGGATGCCGGCCGGCATGCCCGGTCCGCGGTGGGCGTGGCCGTCCTGCCCCTGGGCGCCCCCGTCGAGGTGGAGTTGGTCGCGACTGTCGGTCAGGCCAAAAACAACTAACATCTACCGAATGGCTGATCTGACAGGTAACGCGGCCGGCGACCTGCTGGCCCGCCTACGGCAGCGGGTACCGCCGGACCTCGCCGAACGGGCGCGCGCCTTCCGACCGGATCACGACACGCCGACCCCACCCCGTGACGCTGCCACCGTCGTGTTGCTGCGTGACGCCCGGAGCGAGAACAGCGCGAGCGGCATCGAGGTGTGCCTGCTGCGCCGGGCATCCACGATGGCCTTTGCCGCCGGGATGTACGTGTTCCCGGGTGGCAAGGTGGACCCGGCCGACATCGGTGCCGAACTGCGGTGGTTCGCCACCCCCGAGGCAGGGGTGGCGCACCTGCTCGGAGCCGAGCCGGCGCTGGCTCGGGCGCTGGTCTGCGCGGCGGTTCGGGAGACGTTCGAGGAGTGCGGGGTGCTGCTCGCCGGAGCGGACGCGGACACTGTCGCCGACGTCAGCGACCCCGGTTGGGAGTCGGACCGCCTCGCGCTGGAAGGCCGGCAGGCAAGCCTTGCCGCCGTGCTGACTCGCCGCGGCCTCGGCCTGCGAGGCGACCTGTTGCGTCCATGGGCACGCTGGGTCACCCCTGAGATCGAACCCCGCCGGTACGACACCCGGTTCTTCGTTGCCGCGATGCCGGCCGGGCAACGTACCCGCCGCATCCCCGGCGAGTCGGACCGGACGCTGTGGACGTCACCCTCGATAGCTCTCCAGGAGCATCTGGCGGGGCGGCTGGGCATGCTGCCGCCGACCGCACTCACCCTCGCCGAGCTGGCCGAATACGACAGTGTCGACGCCGTTCTGACGGCATCCGGGGCCAGGAACACCCGGCCGATCCTGCCGAGGATCGTCATCGCCGGTGGCGAGGCTCGACTCCTGCTTCCGCACGACGTCGGCTATGGCCCGGTACACGACGGCGACGGCGACGGCGACGGACGGGACGTATGAGACATCCGAGTCCGACAGGCGAACGGGCCGTTCCCCGGGAGGTGACCGCGCTTGCGTCGGTGCTCCTCGCACCCAACCCCGGCCCGATGACCCTGGACGGAACCAACACCTGGATCCTTCGTGCCCCGGGCGCCACCGGCTGTGTCGTGGTCGACCCCGGACCGCCCGAACGCGGCCACCTTGGGGCGATCGCGGCGGCTGGCCCGGTTGATGTCATCCTGCTCACCCACGGTCATATCGACCACAGCGAGGGCGCCGGCCCCCTTCATGACATGACGTCCGCTCCCGTCCGCGCCCTTGACATCACGCACCGCCTGGGCGAGGAAGGCCTCACCGAAGGTGATGTGATCTCGGCCGCCGGTGTGGAGATCCGGGTCCTCGCAACCCCGGGGCACACCAGCGACTCACTGTCGTTCATGCTCGTCGGCGATCAGGTTGCCGTCCTCACCGGCGACACGATCCTCGGCAGGGGCAGCACCGTGGTAGCGCATCCCGACGGGCGACTGGGCGACTATCTGACCAGCCTGCGTCGGTTGCGGGACCTGGGCGACGTCACGGTCCTGCCCGGCCACGGACCCGAGCTGCCGGCCGCAGGCCGTGCCGCCGACGCCTACCTCGCACACCGGCAGGCGCGCCTCGACCAGGTGCAGGCTGCTCTCACGGCCGGTGACACCACGGCGTCCGAGATCGTGCAACGGGTCTATGCGGACGTCGACCCCGCACTGTGGCCTGCGGCGGAGCTATCGGTCCGCGCCCAGATCGACTACCTGCGTGAGCGGTGGCACCACCTGGCTGCGCTTCCAGAATCTCACCATGCGTAAGTATGAAAGGACTTGTTCCGGACACCCCGGGTGGCTCTTTTTCCCGCCCGGAAACCATTAAGATCAGCACGACCAGAAGATCTCGTACGGTTGGCTTATGCTCGCGGCCGGGAGGCGACTACCCGTGCGTAACGCTCCGCATTTGTCCGACCGCTTCAGAAGGTCTCGGCCCTGGACGCGATACCGGCAACCCCGATATATCGGGCAAGCTGGCCAGACGTCGTGGCCGGACCCCTGCTTCAGCCGGATCCGGGCGTCATAATGATCACATCGCCTCTTGCTGGAACGCTGCGCTGTCCCAGATGCGGCACTCCCGCCGTCCCCGGTGGGCGGTTCTGTTTCCACTGCGGGCTGCCGTTACAGACGGAGAACGGCCCGAACGCCGACGAGGGCGCCGAACGCCGGGTGGTCACCGTCTTGTTCGGTGACCTCTCGGACTTCACCGCCTGGGCCGAGGACCTCGACCCCGAACGCGTCGGGGAGGTCACCGACCGGGTACTCGCCGCACTCGCCCGGGACGTCGCCGAAGTCGGTGGACGGGTCGACAACCTGACCGGGGACGGCATCATGGCGGTCTTCGGTGCGCCGACCGCGCACGAGGACGACCCCGAGCGGGCTGTGCGTGCGGCAGCCGCGATGCAGGAGACCGTCCGCAGACTGGTCACCGACGAAGCCGGCGGCGGACGCCATCTCGGCCTGCGGGTCGGGATCAACACCGGCGAGGTCCTGGCCGGCGTCCAGGCGTCGCTGACCTATACGGTGATCGGTGACACGGTCAACACCGCCGCTCGGCTGTCCGACGCCGCCGCCGTGGGCGCGGTATACGCGGGACACCGGACGGTGGTGGCCACGACCTCGGTGGCGACCTGGCGACCGCTGCCGGCGCTGAAGCTCAAAGGCAAGCGTGAACCGGTACCCGCCTACGAGCTGGTCAGCTTGCGGCCGTCGAACGTCGCCCGGCCGGGGCACGGCGACGACGCGCCGTTCACCGGCCGCGATCCGGACTTCGCGGTGCTCCTGTCCGCTTTCCGCGACGTTGTCGCGCAGAGCCGGCCACGGACCATCGTCATCACCGGCGAGGCGGGGATCGGCAAGACCCGCATTGCCGTGGAACTCGCCCGCCAGGCGGGAGCGCAGCCGGACGCGAGGGTGCTGTGGGGCCGCACCGTCCGCCACGGTGACGGCCGTGACCTCGCGCCGCTGATGGACGTGGTACGCACGGCCTGCGGGGTCGGGGAGGGCGACAGCCCCGACCGGGTCGCCGAACGGGTACGGCGTACCGTCAGCCGGCTCGAGCATCCGGCGGCGCGCACCCGGATCCCCGGTGGCGTTGCGGACAAGCTGCTCGCCCTGTTGGGCGTTCCGCCCAGAGGCCGTTCGACGGTGACATCGGACACCCCACCAGGGGACCCGGCGGGTCGTGAGGGTCATCCTGACGGTCCCGGGGTCCGGGCCGTCGATGCGATCGTCGACGACGTGGCCGTGTTGCTCGGAGGACTGGCCAACGACGGCCCACTTGTGATCATCTTGGATGACCTGGAATGGGCGACAACCGCGCTGTGGCAGGGCCTGCGACGCTTCGCGAGCAGGCTGCGCGGGCCTGTCCTGCTCCTCCTGCTCGACCGCGAGGCCCCGACGCTGACCGACCTTCCGGACCCGGAGCTGCTCGTGCTGGCACCGCTACCGGAAACCGCCGCGGCCAGGCTGCTGCGGGACTACCTGGGCGGCGCCGAACTGGACGAGGCCGCCCGCACCGCGCTGCTCGGCCGAGTGCACGGAAACCCGTTCTTCCTCACCGAGCTGCTGAACCTGCTGGTCGACCGAGGAGTACTCCACCGGGGTCCCGAGTCCGACAACCTGGCCATCGGGTCTGCCGACGCGTTCACCGCGCCGGAGCCGCGGCGCCGCCCGCGGGCCAAGGCGGATTCATCCGCCCCGGGGCCGGCCGCCTGGGTGCTCGAAGGATCGCTGCCGGAGACCACTCTGCCGGCCGGAGTGCAGTCGGTACTGGCCGCCCGTATCGACGACCTCGATCCGATCGCGAAGGCCGTCCTCCGATCGGCGTCGGTGCTCGGCAGTCGGTTCCCCGCGGGGGCACTGCCCGCGCTCGAGGACCGCCGAGGAGACCAGGTTCACCGGGCGCTCGAGACCCTCACCGAACGTCAACTCCTGAGGCCGCCGCATCCCGGTGATCCCATGTGGACGTTCGTCCACCCGATGGCCCGGGACGTGGCCTACGCCGGTCTGCCCAAGGTCGAACGTGCGCGCCGGCACGCCGCCGCGGCCCTGTGGGGTGTGGAGTCCCTGAGCGGCTCGGAGGGGGATGTCGCGGCCTTTGTCGGGCACCATGCCGAGCGTGCCCACGACCTGGCGGCGTCCATGGCGCTTCCCCCGTCCGACCCGGCGTGGTCGGCCCGCCAAGCCGGCTTTCACGCCCTGGTACGGGTCGCCCGCTCGGCGCTGGCCCGCGACGACCACCGCAGCGCGATCGATCTGATCATCAGTGCCCGTCGGCTCGGCCGCGGAATCGTCGGTGAGCTCGACGATCTCGCAGCGGTGGTGCTGCACGCCGAGGCACTGGCGTCGCTGCGCCGTCTTGACGAGGCCGAACGCACCCTACGGCCGGCCCTGCGAGTGACCACACCCGAACTTCGGGCCGCCGCGTACGGCATCCTCGGCGATCTCCGTCACAAACAGGGGCGGGACGATGAGGCAGCGACCGCGCTGGTCACCGCCCTGCAGGAAGCCCAGCGCGCCGGCAGCGACCGGCTGGTCGCCGCGACGCTGCGCCAGCTCGGCCTGCTGGAGTACGCCGCTGGTCGGGTCCGCCACGCCGAGAAGCGGTTCACCGACGCACTGACCCTGGCCCGTCGGGTCGGTGACCCCAGAGGGGTCGGCTGGGCCTTCCAGCATCTTGCCTGGAGCGCGACGACCCGAGGGGACTACCCGAACGCCGAGAAGTACCTGCGGGATGCCTCGGAGGTCTTCAGGCGGCTCGATGACACCGGTGGTCTGGGCTGGTGCGCGGGAACCGAGGCACTGGTCTGGCTGCTGTCCGGTCAGCTCAGCCGCGCCCGCCAAGTCGCGCGGGAACTGGCCGAGATGGCCGAGTCGCTGGGCGAGCGGTGGGGTCTGGCCGTGTGCCTGACCATCGACGCGGTCGCCGCCGCCGAGCTCGGGGACATTGCCGAGGCGGAAGCCGGCGCCGAGCGGGCGGCGGAGTTGTTCCAGGCCACCGGCGACACGTGGGGAGCCGCGTTCACTCTCGTGGCCAAGGGTCTTGCCGCCCGCGGCGCCGGCGATCCGGAGCGGGGCGCGGCGCACCTGCAGAACGCCCATGCGGCCGCCGACGTGGGCGGCCACGCGGTGGTCGGGGCCTTCGCCCTGGTGCTGCTCGGGCTCACCCGGCTCGATGCCGGCCTGCTCGACTCCGCCGAGCAGGCCGCGACCCTGGCTCTGGAAACGCTCGACGGCCTTGAACTGCAACCCCATGCCCAGCTCGGAGCCAAGGTCCTGGCCGCCCAGGTCGCGCGGGCCCGTGGACGCCTCCAGGAGTCGATCCTCCTGCTGGAGGAGGCGTTGGCCGCGGGAGAACCGGCAACCCTGCTGTTCCCGCGCCGTCAGGCGTATGCGCATCTGGCCGGCACCCTCCTCGACGCGGGCAGGCCCGCCGAGGCGCTGGCTGTGGCCCGGCGTGCGGTCGAGGTGGAAGCGGAGGACATCCGCGCCCAGGTACTGGCCTGGCGGGCGCTGGGCAACGTCCTGGTCGCCAGCGGCAAGCCGGCCGAGGGCCGGGCCGCCTATGAGAAGGCACTGGCCGCGGCGACGGCGACGGGCGCGGTGAGTGAGGTTCCGCAGACCCGCAGGCTTCTCGCCACGCTACTGAACGAGTCGAAGATCCCGACCGTCCCGGATGCCGGGGCGACCAACTCCGCGACGAACCGGTCAATGCCGCAGACCCTGCCGCCGGCAGTGCCGACGCTGGCCGCGGAGCCGACAGCCCAGGCATGAGGCAGGTCCTGGACAGCGCGCCGGTCGCGCTGTCCAGGACCTGCCGGTGGGTAGTCGGACCGGCCTGTGCCCCCTCAGGCCGGACCTAACGAGCGCGGCGGGCGAGCCGTTCCCGGTCGAGCAGCACGACCGCGCGGGAGTCCAGCCGCAGCCAGCCACGGGTCGCGAAGTCCGCGAGCGCCTTGTTGACCGTCTCGCGGGAAGCCCCGACCAGTTGGGCAAGCTCCTCCTGGGTGAGGCCGTGCTCGACACGGACCCCGGCCGCCTCGTTGCCCGGCTGGGCCGGCTCACCGAACCGTTCGGCGAGATCGAGAAGGTTTTTGGCCACCCGGCCGGGCACATCGGTGAAGACCATGTCAGCCATGGAGTCGTTGGTTCGACGCAGGCGCTGGGCCAGTACCCGCAGCAGCCCTGAGGCTGCTTCGGGACGGGTGGCCAGCCACGGCCGCAACGCGGTGTGCTCCAGCGAGACCAACGACGCGTCCGTTACCGCGGTCGCGGTCGCGGTCCGGGGTCCAGGGTCGAACAGCGACATTTCACCGAACATGTCGCCGGGACCCATCACGATCAGGAGGTTCTCGCGTCCGTCGGACGCGGTCCGCCCGATCTTGACCTTCCCGGCAAGGATGACGAAGACACGGTCTCCGGTTTCACCTTCACGAAACAATACGTCACCTCGAGCGACACTCTGTCGTTCAAGATGATCATTTAGGGCCTGCCGATCCTGTTCGGAAAGGCCGGCAAACATGGGAACACGGGCAAGCAGATCGTCCACGGCGTCCGAGCATGCCAGGAGTGGAGCCAAAGGGCACGACCTGGAAGCCCCGAGAGGCTGTCGGGTCCTGAACAGTTGGGTCCAATCCGGGTATTTACGACCCACCGAGCTCGATGGGTGACCGCATCAACCACACGGCTGCATACACACCGACAGATTTGATAACTATCAGTAACAAAAAGTGTGATCGGCAATGGTCGGGCCGGGACCTGCGGTCCGGCCGTCAGGCTGCCCGGTGTTTACCCGGCGCGGACCGACGCAAACGTCGGCGGTAGCGCTCCAGAGCGGCCGGCAGCCCCTGGGAGACAAAGGTGTTCACCTCGTCCGGACGGGCGTTGTCGAGGAAACGCTCCAGACCCTGCCCCGAGTCGGCGGCGCGCAGAGGACGTTCCACTCGCTCCATGGCAAGCAGCAGGGCGAGCAGCACGAGCGGGAAGGAGATCGCGGCAATCAGAAACATGGCGGGCACCATGGTGAAGGACGACGGTGTGTAACCGGCAACCGGGGTCCCGGTGTGTCCTGCGACTTTGGACACACCGGGGTCGAGGACCGACCGCATCAATGATCCATCCGCCGGATATCCTGGTGCGCGTGACCGCCCTCGCCGACACCGCGACCGAGAGCCCGCTCGCGCGGACACGGCGGGCCCGAAAGATCGTTCGTATTCTCGGTGAACTCCACCCGGACGCCCGGATCGCCCTGAACTTCAGCAACCCGCTCGAACTCCTCGTCGCGACCGTCCTGTCCGCGCAGTGCACCGACAAGAAGGTCAACGAGGTCACCCCCGCGGTATTCGCGCGATACCGCACGGCCGCCGACTACGCCGCGGCCGATCGCGCGGAGCTCGAGGCCCTCCTACGACCGACCGGATTCTTCCGGGCCAAGGCAAACTCGATCATCGGCATCGGCGCGGCCCTCGTCGAACGCTTCTCCGGCACGGTACCCGGACGCCTGGACGACCTCGTGACGCTGCCCGGCGTGGGCCGCAAGACCGCCAACGTCGTACTCGGACATGTTTTCGACATCCCGGGCATCACCGTCGACACCCATGTCGGACGCCTGTCCCGCAGGTTCGGACTCACCGGCAGCACCGATCCGGTCAAGGTCGAAAGCGACCTCGCCGAACTGCTTGAGCGGCGCGACTACACGACCGCCTCAGATCGAATGATCTTTCATGGCCGGCGGATCTGTCACTCCCGGCGTCCTGCCTGCGGCGCGTGCGGCCTCGCCCGGCTGTGTCCGTCGTTCGGGCTCGGCCCGACCACGCCGGAAGAGGCCCGCCGGCTGGTACGCGCAGATACCGAAGCGGTCGGGTGAACACGGCCCCGCGTCCGGACAGCACCGGAGCCCACCAGCCCTCCCTGCGTGCCCAGGGCGTCCAGGCGCGGGCCGCGCCGGGGTCCGCTGACGGCCCGGCCGGACCCGACTGGCTCGCCGATCTCGCCAAGGCCCTGCACACATCCCGTCCGGACCAGCTTTCCCGCTCCCGGCCGCCGGTCATGAGACGTTCCGGCGCACGTCCCGCGGCCGTGCTCATGTTGATCGGCGACAGCCCGGACGGGCCGG
This sequence comes from Frankia sp. Cppng1_Ct_nod, assembly GCF_920656135.1. Classification (NCBI taxonomy): domain Bacteria; kingdom Bacillati; phylum Actinomycetota; class Actinomycetes; order Frankiales; family Frankiaceae; genus Frankia; species Frankia sp. Cppng1_Ct_nod. The sequence continues at coordinate 25,131 of NZ_CAKKTK010000016.1, forward strand.
ACATCCTGCTCATCGAACGCGCGCCCGACCTGCGCAGCCACGCCGGCCAGCCGGCCTTCCCCGGCGGAGCCACCGACCTCGGGGACGCCTCCCCGGTCGCCACCGCACTTCGGGAGGCGCAGGAGGAGGTCGGGCTCGACCCGGCGGGTGTCCAGGTGCTGGCCGCCGGACCCGCCCTCTACCTGCCACCCAGTCACTTCCTGGTAACACCGGTCCTGGCCTGGTGGCACACGCCGTGCCCCGTGGCACCGGTGGACACGAGCGAGACGTCGGCGGTGGCGCGGGTGCCCGTCGCGGAGCTCGCGGATCCGGCGAACCGGGTGCTGGTCCACCACGCACGGACCGGACATGTCGGCCCGGCCTTCCGCACCCGCGGAATGTTCATCTGGGGCTTCACCGGTGGGCTGCTCGACGCGCTGCTGCGGATGGGCGGCTGGGAGCGCCCATGGCTGCCCGCCGAACAGGTCAAGGCCCCGACACCGACCGCGACCGGGACCACCGAGGGAAGCCGGGCGTCGGAGCTGGGAGGCGACTCCGAATAATGAGTGCGCATGCGGGCGATACGGTCAGCCCGGTCGGCAACGGACCGGAGGCAACCATGAACGCGATGACCTGCCCGGGCACTACCCGGCGCCTCCGGGCCGGCGGTGACCGGCCGCGGCGTCACGGTAAGGCAATCATCGCCGCGCTCGCCGTCATCTTTGCCGTGCTCGGCCTTGCGGGCTGTGGGAGCAGTGCACCGACCAGTTCGTCCACGGTCGTCACCAGCGCCACACCAAAGATCGAAAACGGCGTCCAGGTGTTCAACGTGGTCGGGACGGCCGCTCTGAAGTTCTCGCCATCGACACTGATCGCCGGACCTGGGAAGATCACCGTAAACCTGACGGTCGAGTCCGGCTCTCCTCCGCACAACCTCGTGGTCGAATCGATTTCTGGCGCCCGAACCGACTTCGCCTCGGTCGACCGGCCGCGGTCGGTCACGTTCACCGTGGACAAGCCTGGAAACTACCGGTTCGTCTGCACGATCCACCCGAGCATGCAGGGCACACTGACGATCAGCTAACGGATACCGGGTCGCCAAACATGTTCGACATTCTCGACGTCATCCTGCTCCTCGCCATGATTATTTTTGGCGTCTCCGGCTACCGGCAGGGTTTCGTCGTCGGCGCGCTGTCCTTCGTCGGCTTCCTCGGCGGCGGCGTCCTCGGCGCGAACATCGCCGCACCGTTCGCACGGCTCATCGGCGCCGAGGCGGACGGCGCCGTCGTCGGCATCCTGGTCGTCCTCGGACTCGCCCTGATCGGACAGGTCGCAGCCACCGCCATCGGCGCGGGGGTGCGCAACCGGCTCACCTGGCGTCCAGGCCAGACCGTCGACTCCGTGGCGGGTGCGGCCCTGTCCGCGATCTCGGTGCTGCTCGTGGCATGGCTGCTGGCAACCGCTGTCGACCGCTCCCCCTTCAACACCCTCGCCGAGCATGTCCGCAGGTCCGAGGTACTGAAAACCGTCGACGCGGTCATGCCGGACACCGTCCGCGGCGCCTTCGCCGACCTGCGCCAACTCGTCGACCAGAACGGCTTTCCCGAGGTCTTCTCCAGCCTCGGCGGGGAACGGATCGTGCCCGTTGAGGCACCGGACGCGGGGGCGGCCGACACCCAGGCGGTCAGAACGGCGTCGGCCAGCATTCTGAAGATCCGCGGCGTGGCGCCGTCATGCTCCAAACAGGTCGAGGGCAGCGGCTTCGTCTATGCCACGGAGCGAGTCATGACAAACGCCCACGTCGTCGCTGGTGTCCCTCGGCCGCAGGTCGAGGTGGGCAACACCGCGATGCCGGCACGGGTGGTGCTGTTCGATCCGAATACCGACATCGCGGTTCTGTACGTACCCGGGTTGCACCGGACACCACTGGCCTTCCAGGCTGATCCACCGGGCCGGGCCGGGGACGACGCGGTTGTCGCCGGATATCCGCAGGACGGCTCATACACGACCGCGGTGGCGCGTATCCGCAACCGCCAGACGGCCAGGGCGCCGAACATCTACTCGCAGGGCACTGTGCTGCGCGACATCTACGCCGTCCGCGGCCAGGTGTTGCCGGGAAACTCCGGGGGGCCGTTGCTGTCCGAGGAGGGCACCGTCTACGGCGTCGTGTTCGCGGCCGCGACAAACGACTCGAACACCGGGTACGCGCTGACCACCACCGAGGTGAACGACTCAGCCGCTGTCGGCCGGGTCGCGACCACTGCTGTCAGCACCCAGGGCTGCGACTGAGAAGGCTGCCCGGACGCGCTGATGATCAACGGGCGAGCCAGGAAAGGATCTCCTTGGTGACGGTTTCCGGGGCCTCCTCGGGAAGGAAGTGGCCCACCCCGTCCAGCAGCTTCCAGGTGTAGGGACCGCTCACGTAACGTCCCGAGCCCTGGGCGGTGGACGCAAGCATGCACTGGTCCGCGGAACCGTGCAGATGCAGGGTCGGAGCCGTCACCGAACGGCGCAACGCCGCCGCGAACCGCGCCCCGTCCGGCCGGAACAGCGAACGGAAAACCCACCGGTGGTATTCAAGTGAGCTGTGCGCGACACCCGGGATGCGGATCGCCTCACGGTAGCGACGCTCCGCCTCGACGTCCGGGTAGCCCGGCCCGCCCCACAGGCGCAACACCCGACCGACAAAGGCCGCGTCATCGGCAACCAGCAGTCGCTCCGGACGCCACGGAAGCTGGAAGGCGATCAGGTGTCGACCGGTAACCCCCTGCCCGCGCGGACTGGCCACCATCTCATGCCGCAGTCGCAACGGATGTGGCGTTGAGATCACCACCAGGCTGCGCACAAGCTGCGGGCACAGCGCCGCCGTCGTCCAGCCCGCCAGGCCACCCCAGTCGTGCCCGACAATCACCGCGTCGGATTCGCCGAGCGCCCGGACGAGCCCGGCAACATCGTCGGACAGGGTGAACGCGTCATACCCGCGAGGGGGCTTGTCGCTGGCGCCGTAGCCACGCAGATCCGCGGCCACCACCCGGTAACCAGCGGCCGCGATGCCGGTGAGCTGATGCCGCCAAGCCCACCAGAACTGCGGGAAGCCGTGCAGCAACAGCACGAGCGGGCCCTCTCCGAGCTCGACCACGTGCAAGCGGGTGCCGTTGGTAGAGACGTCACGGTGTCGCCACGGTCCGTCCACAAGGACGGCGCTGACCTCTGGAACGGCGGACTCCATCACACGTCACAATGACAGACACTCGAGCTCGACCTGCCTGGACCGACCTGCCTGGACCGACCTGCCGGTCGACACCTGGCGTCCCGCAGGCAGGTGTCGACCGTTCAGTGAACGGACGCCCCGTTTCTCGAGTAGCTTCCCGACCGTCCATCGGAGTGGTTTCCTCCGGACTCCACGATCGCCGTCGGGTTCTTCAGCCACGCTATGTCGTCCTTGACCGTCTGCAGCGTGCGCTCCGGTGGCGAAAGCTTCTTCAACCGGTTCGCCGCGAACAGACTCAGCAGACCGGCGACGACCAGGTAGAGCAGGGCGGTCAGGAAGTACGACCAGAACCGTTCGACTCCCGCCCAGGTGAACAACTCACCGAGCCCGATCGTCACCGCGAGCAGAGCACCCAGGCCAAGCCCGGCAGCGGCCCCGAGAAACCCGGCGCCGATCGCGGCGGACATCGCCTGCTGCGACAGTTCCGCCTTCGCGAGATTGATCTCCTGCCGGACGAGCAGCGACATGTCCCTCGTCGCGACAGCCACAAGTTCGCCGAGTGTCGCGTCTCGGCCGGTGGAGCGGTCCTGCATGGGGGTCGACACCGTTGATCCTCCTTCTGGGCACGGGCTGTCCTCCGCGGACGCGGGCTGCCGCATCGAGCTGGCAGCGGCACCGCGTGACGCCCGATACCGTCCAGGTCACCAGATGGTGCCCGGTCGGCAACGGTTCAACACATCCGCCACGCTCGTCCGTGGTCGTTCAACGGGGATGGACCACGTCCGAGATGGCCGGCAGCTCCCCCGCGTCCGAACTGATGGCGGATCCCGCATCACTGCCGCTTCCTGTTCCTGCCGCGGGACCCTTCTGTGCGCAGTCTGCCGCGTTCGGAGCCTTACCGTTGCCCGGACGCGCTGTGATACGCACACCTGGCCGGATCGGGCCATCCCGCCCGGACTTTCGGGTGCACGTGGCCCGGCGGACGAACCATGGGATCCATCCCGTTCGCCGCTTGCAACAAGATCAATGGAAAGTCCGAGTACGGACGGGTTATCCGGCGGCATCGCACGGATACGATCGGACGGGCGCCCAACAACTCATCCCCGCGGCGCACAGACGGTAGCGTACGGACAATGACCGCTGTTGCCGCCGAGTCGGACCCTCTCGCGCGCCTCGCGGCTCTGCCGGGCGTGACCGACTCGGTCACCGCTGCCCGAACATCCGTCGACACCCTGCTACGTCACCGGGTCATGCGTCGCGACAGCGCCAAGGTGACCGCCGAGGCGTCGCTGCGGACCGCGCGGGCGTCAGCGGCACTGGAAGGTTACGACATCGGGTTGGACGGCCTGCGCACACACCTCGCCCGAGATCCATCCACGCCGACCGCCGACGCCGGAGAATCCATCAAGGTCACGCTAGGCGCGGTCCGGCTCTACGCGGAGCTCGGAACACTTCACAGCGCCTGGGAACGAGCGCCGCGTCAGGCACTCGCCCGGATGCACATGCTCGTCGCGCGCGGCCTCATCGCGGACGCCGATCTCGGCCGGCCCCGTGCCGCGGATCGGTCCGGACCGGAGGCCCTCGACACCACGCACCCGGCGGATCCCCTCGGCCTGGGCCCGGCGCCGGCGCCCGGCGAGACCGCCGCACGCCTCGGCGGGCTGACCGAACTACTCCTGGCCAGGACCACCGCACCGGCAATCATCGTTGCCGCGATCGTGGAAGGCGAACTGCTGGCCGTCCGCCCGTTCGGCAGGTTCGACGGCATCGTCGCCCGGGCTGCGGGGCGGCTGGTGCTCATCAGCCGGGGCCTCGATCCCAAGGCCGTGACCGCGACGGACGTCGGACACGTCGAAGCGGCGCAGGCATCCGCCGACGACTACGCCGGCGCGGCACGCGCCTACACCGCGGCAGGGGCCGACGGCGTCGGCCGTTGGATCATCCACTACGCCCGTGCCCTGGAGCTGGGCGCCCGCGAATCCCTCGCCGTCTGCGAGGCCATCGCCCGGACGAACTGAACGATCCCGCTCGAGTCGTTCTTCTCAATCATCCTGGTCGGCGGTTTCACCGATGTCCCGCCGGGTAGGCACGTGGCTGCGAGACGAGTCCCGCAGCCTTGCCCAAGTTCCGCATCCTCGTCCGGCATTCGTGGGATCTCGACAAGGTCCCACCGGACGGCTCCCGCGACGCCCCCGAACGGGAGCCGTCCACCAGCCTGGTGCCTGATCGCGCAGAGCCTCACGGTTACGCCGATAGTGATTCCCGATTCGGGACAGAAACCTTTATTACAGCATATCGAGGGCCTGTGGAGGAGGAATCCTCCACAGGCCCTCGATGCGTCATGGTGAACGCCCGTCCCCACCCCTGACGACGGAAGGGCCCTGCCATGACATCCGCACCGCCCGTTCTGACTCTCACCGAATCCGAGCCCGAACCGAGCACCCGCCCGCTGGTGGTCACCGACGAGCCACAACTGCTTGACGACTTGCTACGCCTTGCAGCCGCGGCCGGCGTCACCGTGGACGCGGTCGCCGATGCGCAGCTCGCCCGCAGGTACTGGAACAACGCCCCGCTGGTCGTCGTCGGCACCGACCGGGTAACCGCATGCGTCGCTGCCGGGCTGCCACGACGCCGTGGCGTCGTCCTCATCAGCTCCGACCTTGACGACGGCGGTGTGTGGGAAGCTGCGGTCCGCATCGGCGCTGAACACGTGGCTTTTCTGCCCGATGCCGAGGCCTGGATGCTCGACCTGTTCGTCGACGCCGCCGAGTCGGACCAGCGCCGTGCCCTCGTGGTCGGCGTGATCGGCGGTCGTGGTGGCGCTGGAGCCACCAGTCTGGCGATCGCCCTGGCACTCGCCTCCCTCCGCCGCGATCTCAACACGGTGCTGGTGGACGCCGACCCCCTTGGCGGAGGCATCGACCTCGCACTCGGAATCGAGGACCGGCCCGGCCTGCGGTGGCCAGACCTGACCTCCGCCCGCGGACGGATGCCACGCCGGATACCGACCGAGGCCCTTCCGTCCCTCGGGGACCTCGCAGTGCTGTCCTGGGACCGGATCAGCCCGACCGCGATCCCACCTTCCGTGATGACCTCGATGCTGACCGGCGCCAGGCGCGGCAAGGATCTCCTTGTTGTCGACCTTCCCCGGTTTCCCGACCAGGCCGCCGCGATCGCGATGCAGATGGCAGAAATCATCCTTGTCGTCGTGCCGGCCGAGGTCCGCGCGATCGCCGCTGCCGCTCGGATCTGCGACACGGCCAACCGGCACTGCGCGGACGTTCGTGTTGTCGTGCGGCTTCCAGGTCCGGCCCGGTTGAACGCCGTCACCGTCTCCGACGCGCTCGCACTACCGGTCGCCGGGGTGCTCCGGCACGACCATGGCCTGGCAACCGGACTGGAACGGGGAGAACCGCCGGGCAGCCGCCGCCGCAGCTCACTGGCCCGGGTCGGGATGCGGATCCTCAGCGACCTGGGGCTGACGCACTCGGACGTAGCGGCGTGAGCGCGTATCCGACCGACAGACCGGCCGCCGTGCCCCTGCCCCGCCGGCCATCTGATCCCATCGCGGTCGAACGGACCGGACCGGACCGTTCCAGACCCACTCCACTCTCGGCAGCTTCCTCCGGAGTCGCAAGCGGCCCGCAACCCGACGAAACCCTGCTCGCAGGCATCCGTCGCCGGCTGGCCGACGCGGACGGAGCCCTGACCTCCTCAAGGATCGCCGTGGCCGTTCGAGAGGAGACCGGCCCCGCCGACAGCGACTCCCTCGCACTACACCGGCTGCTGCAGTCGGAGCTTGTCGGCGCCGGCCCGCTCGAACCGCTGCTGGCCGACCCATCCGTCACCGACATCCTCGTCAACGGACCCGGTGAGGTCTGGGTTGACCGCGGCACCGGGATCGAGCGATGCGACATCACCTTCGCCGACGACGATGCGGTACGCCGCCTCGCGGTCCGGCTGGCCGCCGCGACCGGGCGACGTCTCGACGCGGCGACTCCGTTCGCTGACGCGAGACTCGGCGACGGCACCCGCCTGCACGCGGTACTCGCCCCGGTCGCGGTGACAGGGACCTGTCTGTCGCTGCGGGTACCCAGACGGCGACCATTCACACTGGACAGCCTCGTCTCAACCGGAACGATCCCGTCCGTCATGGCCGACGTGCTGGACGCGGTGGTCCAGGCCCGCCTGGCGACCCTGGTAACGGGCGGCACAGGTTCAGGCAAGACGACAATGCTGGGCGCACTGTTGGGACAGGTGGACCCGGGCGAGCGGGTCGTAGTCGTGGAGGACACCACCGAACTCGTCGCGGAGCTGGCTCATGTCGTCCGTCTGGAGTCCCGCCCGCCCAACATCGAGGGTGCCGGCGGGATCAACCTACGCGATCTGGTGCGCCAGGCACTGCGGATGCGGCCCGATCGGATAGTGGTCGGCGAGGTCCGCGGCGCCGAAGTCGTGGACCTTCTCGTGGCGCTCAACACAGGCCACGAAGGAGGCTTCAGCACCGTGCATGCCAATACGGCGGCCGATGTCCCGGCCCGCCTCGAGGCCCTCGCCTCGCTCGCGGGGCTCGACCGTGCAGCCCTGCACAGCCAACTTGCCTCGGCAGTGCAGGCCGTCGTCCACATCAGCCGAAACCGTGATGGCATCCGCCGACTCACCGAGATCGGCGTACTGCATCGCGACGAGGACGGTCTGGTGCGCGTGCTGGACGCCGTGCGGGTGCGCTACCACGCACCATCGGGGGATCGCATACAACCAGGGAACCACGTTCCGCCGGAAGCCACGATCAACCCGAGCACAGCCGGAATCGTCATGGCCGGTCCGGGCGCGCACATCCTCGACAGGCTGCTCGGGACACGCGGGGTCCCGCGCATGCTCGGCGACACAACGGCTGGGAGCCGGCTGTGCTGACGACGGCGTTCGCCGCCAGCTGCTGCGCCGGCGCCGCCGCACTCGCCGTGGGGCCGATCGGACGGCGTCCCCCGGCGGTCCGGTCAACGGGGACGCAGCAGAACGCCAGCAGGCCGGCCGACGAGCCGACCAGACGGCTACGCCTGCCGGTTACCGGCTCCTGGATGCCACCAACGCTTCTGGCGATCGCGACGGTTGTAATCGGCGCGGGTCTCGGTCCGGTGGCTGCCTACACCGGCATCGTTGGCTTCTGGGCGACCCGACGGGCTCTACACCGGACCTCGGTCCGGCGTCGGCGCAACACGCAACGCGCGCACGCCGAAGAAGTACTGTCCGCCCTTGCCACCGAACTCGAAGCGGGTCTCAGCCCGACCGAGGCGCTGCGCTCAGCCGTCCACGATGTCGCTGACGCAACTGGCCAGACACGGGTCCGCCAGACCGGTCGGCGCAACGACACCCCGATCGACGAGCCCCTGACCCTGGATGCCGAACTCGCCCACGGGGCAGACCCGGCGGTGGTTCTGGCTCGCTTTGAGACGCCAACGTTACGCCAGCTCGCAGCGGCATGGCGAGTCAGTCAGAACGCCGGTATCCCGTTGGCCCCCCTGGCCAACAGGCTTGCCATCGTGGTTCGCGCCGAGCGCGAGCAGGACGGCGAGATCACCGCGGCGCTCGCCGGACCGCGGGCATCGGGGCGACTGGTCGCATCCCTGCCCGTTGTCGGTATTGCGCTCGGGGCCTTACTGGGTGCTTCCCCGCTCGAGATCCTGCTCGGTACCCCGGCCGGAACCGCCTGTCTTGCGGTCGGCGTGACACTTGACCTCGCCGGGCTCGCATGGATCAACCGACTCACCGACGCTGCCCAAAGACGCAGCCCGACTGGCAATGATCGCGTCAGTACGACTGACCCATCGTCGACGGCGGGGGTGTCACGGTGACTGCCCGAGCTGCGCCGGCCACGGTGGTCATCAGCGGATCAGCAGCCAGGATCATGGCGTTCCACCTGCTTGCCGCCGGGAAACAGCTGTCGCCGACCACGCACCACCAACGGGAGGTGCTGCTCACCGTCGCTGCCATCTGCATGGCGTCAGCGGCCTGGCTGATCGGGACGACGACCCTCGGTGATCGCGCCCGGCTCCGCGCGCTCACGCTCCGCCCACCGGCCGGAGCGGACGCCGTATCGGACCGGCTGCTGCCGAACGAGCACCTGCCCAACAGCGGGGTATCAGGCCCCGACCCGGCCAGCAGCCAGCTGATCGGTCCGTCGCGACCAGCGGTGAGCTGGTCGGCGATCCGGAGAGTCGGGGTCGGTGTCGCGGCTGGGCTCGGTCCCGTCGTCCTGTTTCCCGGCCCCGTCGGCTTACTCACCGGGACCGCCGTCGGGGTGGTCGCGGTTCGCGTGCTGGCCTACAGGCCAGCACGCGACGAGCAGCGTCAACGCGAACTCCTCGCCGCCGATCTTCCGTTGGCCCTCGACCTCATCGCAGCCTGTCTGACGGCCGGTGCGCCCATCGTGACCGCTCTGGATATCGTGGCTGAGGCGGTTGCCGGTCCGCTCGGGGCGGAACTGGGCATCGTCAGTCGTGGTCTGCGCCTCGGCGCGTCTCCGGCGGAAGCCTGTCGTCGGCTACTCGATCCCGGCCGGCGGACTCGACCCGGCCCGAGCCGGTGGGCAGGAGCCGGCCCAGCCATGCTTGCATCGGGTTCCAGACCCGCACCGGGCTCGAACGAGATAGCCGCATTCGCACGGGCGTTGCACCGCACCGAGGACTCAGGGGCAAGGCTGGCCATGACCCTGGAACGGCTCGCGGACCAGACCCGGGTACGCCAACAGGAACATGCACTGGCCGCGGCACGCCGGGCAGGGGTCGCCGCGGTCGCACCGCTGGGACTGTGCTTTCTGCCCGCATTCATCTCGCTGGGGGTCGTGCCGGTCGTCATCGGGGCGGGCTCGGGCCTGGCAATCCTCTGACAGCTTGTGGACAACGAGCCGCTTATCCACACAGCGGTCATTGCTCTCGCCACGACCGGCTTCCCGCGGCATTCTTGTCACACGGACCAAGTGCATATATGTCAAGCCTGAAATTTCCGTAAAATGCTGGGCCGGCGAACCGGAGGTCACCCGTCATGCCCACACCACCATCACGCGGGACTCTGCTCATGACTCGATGGAAGGAGCTGCTTGCGAAGATATTCGTGGGCGCTCTGCCATACCTGACAGGCGACCCTTCACACCGCCACCGAGCCAACCGGTGGACGATCCCGGCCGCAGACTTTCCAAGACGCCGTGGCGACGCGGGGATGTCAACCGCGGAATACGCGGTGGGCACAGTTGCCGCGGTCGGCTTCGCCACCGTCCTCTATGGTGTGATCCACAGTTCTGCGACGCGGTCCCTGCTGACCGGTCTGGTCAACCGAGCGCTGTCGGTCACCTTCTGACGCGGGTGGCCCCGATGCGCAGGCGTCATGCTCCCGGTCGTGGAATGGGCAACACCCCAGGAGGCCAGACTCCGGACAGCGGCCAGGCAACAGCCGAGCTGGCCGTTGCCATACCGTCGCTGATACTCGTCCTACTGATCGCAATATGGCTTGTCGGTGCCGTTTCAATTCAGGCGCAGTGCGCGGAGGCCGCTCGTATCGGAGCCCGTGCTGCCGCTCGCGGAGAAACCGACGAAATAGTCCGTGGATGGTCCACCAGAGCGGCTCCGCCAGGATCCGAGATATCCATCAGACGCGGCGATGACGTCATCGTGGTAGAAGTCAGATTCAGCACCCACGCAATCGGCATACTCGCCGATATCGCTCCTGATATCAACATCACAATGTCCTCCACGGCACCGAGGGAGATATCGGAAAAAATCCGATACACCTCCATTCCCGATAATTCATGAAAATCACCGGGAGGTGGACGGTGACAACGCGGCTGCCATGTTCGGACGACACAGGATCGGCGACCATCCTCACGCTCTCGGCAATTCTGGTCCTGGGGACGATCACAAGCGTCGTCCTCACGGTTTCGATGATTGCCGTCTGCCGCCAGCGGGCAGCCAACGCGGCCGACATGGCGGCGCTCGCTGCCGCGAGCATCCCATCCGGCGATCCGGCATCGATGTGTGTCCGTGCCCGCGGCATCGGGCTCGCAAATCACGGCCGTGTTCTGTCCTGTGTGGTATCGGGGGACACCGTCGAAATCACCGCGGGAATCGATCTTCCTGGAGCGCTCGCCGGCCTCGGCCCGCTGGTCGCCCATGCCCGTGCGGGCCCGATAAGCACTACAGGCCCGATAAGCACTACAGGCCCGATAAGCGTCACGCCCGGCGCCCTACAGGCAGTCCGGTCCGGTGGGATCGAGCCGCCGCAGAACCGCCTCCAGGAGCCGGCGTGCGGCTGGCTTGTCCAGCGGCTCGTTGCCGTTGCCGCACTTCGGCGACTGCACACACGACGGGCATCCGACAGCGCACTCACAGGCCGCAATCACATCTCGGGTTGCACGCAACCACTGTCGGCCGCGCAGAAAGCCCCGCTCGGCAAAACCAGCTCCACCCGGATGGCCGTCGTAGACGAACACCGTGGTCCGGGCCGTGTCCGGATGCAGCGCGGTCGACACTCCCCCGATGTCCCACCGGTCGCATGTCGCGAACAGCGGGAGGATACCGATCGCGGCGTGTTCGGCGGCGTGGACCGCGCCGGGGATATCATCCTCGTCGATCCCCGCCTCGGCCAACAGTCCCTCGGTCACCGTGTACCAGACTGCCCGAGTGCGCAGGTGCCGCTGGGGAAGATCGAGCGGGTCCTCCCCAACCACCTGCCCGGTACCGATCAGGCGTCGCTGAAAGGCCACCACCTGTCTGCCGACCTCGACAGTTCCCAGGTGCAGCTCGACGTCGCCGGCGATCCGGGAGCGGATCGACTCCACCACCCGGATCTCGGTGATCTCCCGGGCCGAAGTCGTCCAGTCGGGCGTGTCCGCCTCCACGAACGCAACCGCCTCATCAAGGTCAAATTCGATGACGATGTAGGAACTGCCCTGATGGAGGTACACCGCGCCACGGTGGACCGTCGAGTGCGACGTCGCGGCGTCCACCGTTCCGAGCAGACGTCCGGTCGATGCCTCGACAATCCTCACGGGCGGGCCACCAACCCCACGAATATCAACATCAGGCCGATGGCGATGCGTCCAGTACCAGCCCGCCGGCCGTCGGCGGAGTCGACCGCGCTGGACGAGGTCGTCGACTGCCAGGCGTGCCGCCGGCCCGAACAAGCCAAGATCTGCTTCGATCAGCGGCAGTTCCGCTGCCGCACACTCCAGATGCGGGCCCAGGACGTATGGGTTGTCGGGGTCCAGCACGGTTGCCTCGACCGGCCGGCCGAACACGGCCTCGTGATGGTGGACGAGATAGGTGTCAAGGGGATCATCCCTGGCGACCAGGACCGCGACGGCTCCCTCGCCGTTGCGGCCGGCGCGGCCTGCCTGCTGCCACAGCGACGCAAGCGTGCCCGGATAACCCGTGATGACAGCGGCATCCAGCCCGGTGACATCCACGCCCAGTTCGAGAGCATTCGTCGCGGCGACACCGAGCAGCCGGCCCGAACGCAGGTCGGCCTCCAGCATCCGGCGTTCCTCCGGCAGGTAGCCCGCGCGATAGGCCGCAATCCGGTCCGCGAGATCCACCGACACTTCCGACAGCGCACGGCGGGCCGACTGCGCGATCGCCTCCGCCGCCCTGCGCGACCGCACGAAGACAAGCGTACGGACGCCGTCGGCCACGAGGTCCGCGAGCAGATCCGAGGCTTCAGCGGTCGCGGAACGCCGGACCGTCGTGCTTCTTTCACCATGAAACGGGGGTTTGTAAAGCGGAGGTTCATACAGTACGAACCTCTTCGCCCCCCGCGGAGAGGCGTCATCATCGACGACCTCGACGTCAAGTCCGGTCAGCTGCCCGGCGGAACGCCCCGGGTCCGACACCGTCGCCGAGGCCAGAACGAACACGGGCGTGGACCCGTAGCGCGCGGCCACGCGTCGCAGCCGCCGCAGGACATGCGCCACATGGGAACCGAAGACCCCTCGGTACCCGTGGCACTCGTCGACCACCACGTACCGAAGACCCCTCATGAACGCGGCCCACCGCCGATGGGACGGCAGCACACCGCGGTGCAGCATGTCCGGATTGGACAGTACGAACGTCGCGTGGGCACGGACCCAGTCGCGTTCGGACGCCGGGGTGTCGGCGTCATAGGTGGCAGCACGTACCGCCGTGAGGGTGAGCGCCCGAACCGCGCGGAGCTGGTCGTTTGCCAACGCTTTGGTGGGTGCGAGGTAGAGTGCGCGGGCAGACGGGTCGGCGAGCAGGCTGCTGAGCACCGGCATGAGGTATGCCAGCGACTTTCCCGATGCCGTACCCGTAGCCAGCACCACGCTGCGCCCGGCATGAGCATGCTCGGCGGCATGCGCCTGATGCGTCCACGGTCCGTCGATCCCAGCAGCGCGCAGCCGGGAGACCAGTACAGGATCAACCCACTCCGGCCAGGGCACCCGCGTTCCGACCCGGGCCGGAACGTGCTCGACATGCGTGACACACCCACTCCGGCGGACGTCCGCAAAAAGTCGATCAAGAATGACTGCGCCACGATCCGACGCTCCGCCAGGCACCACGGTTCCGCCCACGGTCGCCCAGGGTAGGCGAGGATGCCCGGTACATGCCCGAGCATGCACCGGGCCCCTGCGGTAAACCGACGGCGGGTGGAGCTGTATGGCCGGCGGGCGTGACCAAAAAGGTACGCGATCACGGTCTTTTTGCGCGTACAGAGGCCTCGGGGAGTCTGGTGGACGCGGCCACACCATGCAATCCGGCTCCAACGGGTCCGCGGGACGACTGTGTCGCGGTGAGCCGGATTGATCCGGGCGTGGGAGGGTAGTGCCGCCGTGATATCCGCCGTCCAACCGGGCGGCTGTGGAGCACATGCAAGGAGGAGCCGTGGACCTGTCCCTCACGACCCGTACGGAAGGGGACTTCACGATCGTCGTCGTGGGCGGCGAGATTGACGTCTACACCGCGCCGAAACTGCGGGAACAGCTCATCGATCTCGTGTCAGGCGGGTCGTACCATCTCCTCGTCGACATGGAGGGCGTCGAGTTCCTCGACTCGACCGGCCTCGGCGTACTCGTCGGGGGCCTCAAGCGGGTCCGGGCGCATGAGGGGTCGCTGCGACTCGTCTGCACCCAGGAACGGATCCTGAAGATCTTCAGGATCACCGGTCTTACGAAGGTCTTCCCGATCCATGCCTCCGTCGAGGAAGCACTCGCCGCAAAAGACTAAGATCAATAATTTCCATCGAAAGGCAGGTCTTCGACGCATGCCCACCGTCGAGTTGCGCTTCGCAGCCCTGCCTGGACACGTCCGAACGGCCAGGATGATCGTAGCCGCGATCAGTCGCCGTTCGGGCGTGCCCGACGAGATCCTGGACGAGATCAAACTCGCGGTCGGCGAGGCGTGCGCCCGAGCTGTCACCGTCAACCGCCAGTTCGACCCGATGGCGCCCGTGGTCGTCCGGGTCAGCAACGATGACTCATTCGCGGTGTCCGTGGTCGACTGCGGACCGGCGGGACAGTACCTTGGACGCGCCTACGACGGCGGTCGGGGCAGCCCGTCCGACCTGTTGCCCGACCTCGGCTCCATCCAGTCGAGCGCTCTCAAGCCCCGCGACGACGACACGTCACCACCATTGCCCGCCGGGCTCGGCCTGGCCCTGATCGAGGGCTTGGTCGACGACTTCGACATCACCGCGCAGCCTGACTCCGCCGGGACGGTCGTCACGATGCGCTGGTCTGTCAAGGAGAAGGTGGACAGTCCGATCGTGGCGGTCTGACGCTACGCAGGTATCGGGTCGGACCGCCACGCAACGACACACACGCAACGACACACACGCAACGACATCTCCAGCCCATCGCACCGCAACATTGGCGGGCCAGGGTCGGCCAAAGAACGAGCGCGTGTTACAGCCGTGTGGATAGACTGCGGCGCATCTCACACTCGGTCGGATCAGGCCACGTGTGATGCCGTGAGTGCTCCCCGTGGTACCGGATGGAGGATCGGGGGAACGTGGGCCAACGCGCTGGTTGCCGTACGGCGGTGCGACGGCGGGACGGGTAACCACCCGGATCCGGTCAAGCCGGCGGTGGCGTCGGCGCCGCACCCCGTGGGCTGGCATGCGCAGGCCCGGTATCCCACCGTGACCGGAAGGTGACCTCGAGGACGTCGTCAGGTGCGACGTCGGGCTGTGCTCGCCCATCACGGCGCCAGAAACGGCGCCGGGCGGACGCGGAGGGTGCACAGACCTGACCGGGAGGTCCCATGGACCGGATCCAAGCCGCGGCGGGTACGAGCCCCGGAGGCACCGCCATAGAACTTAGCGGAGGCCAGCTCGGGTTGGTCGCGGGTGTGGCGGCTGTCGCAGCGCTCGCATTGGTGGTAGCCGGCTATCTGGTCCGCGAGGTACTCGCGGCAAGCCAGGGCAGCCCGCGCATGATCGAGGTCGGTCGCGCCGTCCAGGAGGGCGCCGCGGCATACCTGCGACGGCAGTTCACCACACTGGCGGGTTTCGTCGTCGTGATCCCCTTCGTGCTGCTGCTTCTACCCGCGGACACGACCGGATCCCGGGTTGGACGGTCGCTCTTCTTCGTCCTCGGGACCGTGTTCTCCGCACTCGTCGGCTTCGTCGGAATGTCGCTGGCCACCCGGGCGAACACCCGGACAGCCGCCGCGGCCATCCACGACGGGGAACGTGCCGCCATGCGGATCGCCTTCCGCACCGGCGGTGTCGTGGGGATGTTCACCGTCGGTCTCGGCCTGCTCGGAGCGGCGGTGGTCGTGCTCGTCTTCCGCGACACGGCTCCACAGGTCCTGGAGGGGTTCGGCTTCGGCGCCGCATTGATCGCGATGTTCATGCGGGTCGGCGGTGGCATCTTCACCAAGGCCGCGGACGTCGGAGCGGACCTCGTCGGCAAGGTCGAGCAGGGTATTCCCGAGGACGATCCACGCAACGCGGCCACGATCGCCGACAACGTGGGCGACAATGTCGGCGACTGTGCCGGTATGGCCGCGGACCTGTTCGAGTCGTACGCGGTGACGCTCGTGGCCGCCCTCATCCTCGGGGTGAAGGCCTTCGGAGAGAAGGGACTGGTCTTCCCACTCCTGATCCCGGCCGTCGGTGTGCTCACCGCGATCATCGGTATCTTCTCGGTAGCCCCACGTGCCGGCGACCGCAACGGCATGGCCGCGATCAATCGAGGCTTCTTCATCTCCGCTGTGGTCTCCGCCGTCGGCGTCGTCATCGTCTCGCTCGTCTACCTCCCGAGCCGCTTCTCCGGGTTCCCCGGCCTCGAGGGCAGCAGCCAGACCGGTGACCCGCGAGTCATCGCGATCATCGCCGTCCTGATCGGTATCACGCTGGCCGCGGCGATCCAACTGCTCACCGGCTATTTCACCGAGACGAACCGCAAGCCGGTCCAGGACATCGCGAAGGCGTCGACCACCGGCCCCGCGACCAACATCCTCTCAGGCATCGGAGTCGGGTTGGAGTCGGCCGTCTATTCGGCGCTGCTCATCAGCGCGGCGGTCTTCGGCGCATACCTGCTCGGGTCCGGCAGTGTCACGATCGCACTGTTCGCCGTCGCGCTGGCCGGCACCGGCCTGCTGACGACGGTCGGTGTGATCATCTCGATGGACACCTTCGGACCGGTCAGCGACAACGCCCAGGGCATTGCCGAGATGTCCGGTGAGGCCGGTGGCAGCGGACTCGATGGTCCGGACAATGCGGGCGCGGCCATCCTCACGTCCCTCGATGCGGTTGGCAACACCACCAAGGCCATCACGAAGGGCATAGCCATCGCTACTGCGGTCCTGGCCGCCACAGCCCTGTTCGGGTCGTTCACCGACACGGTCAACGAAGCACTCATCGATGCCGGCCGCGCCGTCAAGTCATCGCGCACCCTCGACATCGCCTACCCGGACGCCCTGGTCGGTCTGATCATCGGCGCGGCGGTCGTGTTCCTGTTCTCCGGGCTCGCGATCAATGCGGTCGGACGTGCCGCCGGACGTGTCGTGGTCGAGGTGCGCAACCAGTTCCGCACGAAGCCGGGCATCATGGACGGGACCGAGAAACCCGACTACAGCGCGGTCGTGGACATCTGCACCCGCGATTCCCTACGCGAGCTGATCGCCCCGGGCACGCTGGCGGTTCTCGCGCCGATCGCGGTCGGCTTCGGACTCGGCTACCCGCCGCTGGGTGCCTACCTTGCCGGGGCGATCGCCGGTGGCGTCCTCATGGCTGTCTTCCTCGCCAACTCCGGTGGGGCCTGGGACAACGCAAAGAAGCTCGTCGAGGACGGCAACTTCGGAGGCAAAGGCTCCGACGTACATGCGGCAACCGTCATCGGGGACACCGTCGGTGACCCCTTCAAGGACACCGCCGGGCCTGCAATCAACCCCCTGATCAAGGTAATGAACCTGGTCAGTCTGTTGATCGCGCCTTCGGTGGTGAAGTACTCGGTCGGCGATGACGAGAACAAGCCACTGCGGATCGCGATCGCGCTGGGGGCCGTCGCAGCGATCGTCGCGGTAATCGTCTACTCGAAGCGGCGCAATACCGCACTCGCTGTCGCACCCTCGGTGACGGAGCAGCGTTCGGCAGCCGATACAGAGGCAACGGTGTAACGCTCTCTTCGCCGGCATCGAGCCCACGGGCAAGCGCAAATCCCCATACAGCCGGTATTTCGAGGAGGCGCGAAGGACGATGGGGATGCCTCGGTGGTAGCGACCCACGGTGGCGACCACCGAGGCCGGCGGTTCGCTCTACGGTTTCGGGGTTACCGTATCGACGTCAGCTCGGGTATCGGCCGTGTGCGTCGGTCGCAGGCATCGGCCGCGGCGAGCCGACCCGTGCGTGGGAGGGGGTCCAGTGCGGCTCGGATGGGCGTCGGTGTGTCCGACGCACCGGAAGGAGGAGTGACCACCGGTCATGGCCACGTGAACAGCAACGTCCGGCATATACGGCACAGTGCACCCATCGGGTGTCCGTAGGGCTTGCGGTGGTCCTGTTTTGGCCAACGTAGACGGACTCGCCGGCACGATCCGGCGTACGGTCTGCACGGCGTCCGTAACTGGACGCCGGGCGGGCGGTCGCGCCCCCGGCTGACATGTCGGTGTGCATCGACCTACTGTCGGGCACGAGGACAGCTGTCCGAGGCACCAGAACCAGCCCCGGGCAGGTTTCCACCGGCGGTTTGCCCGTTCGTACCGCCGAGACGCCCCACGAGCCGAGCCGAAACCGAATTGCCCCCTGCAACGAGGAGAGAAGTGCCCCCGCGCACGAAGTCGACAAACAGCGGGACGCGCCGGTCGAGCGCCGGGCCTTCGACGCCGGTCGTCGAACCCACCGCCATCGAAGCCGCCGCCAAGCCCGAAACGGACCCAGCCGCGTCCGGAAACGGTGCCGTCTCCCGTGGTCGCACCACGAGGACGACCCGTGGTAGCCGGGCCGGGACCTTGCCGCCGGCCACGACCACCGCCGGCACCCGACTTGTGATCGTCGAGTCCCCGGCGAAGGCGAAGACCATCGCGGGCTATCTGGGGCCCGGCTGGCAGGTCGAGTCCAGCATCGGGCACATCCGGGACCTGCCGCGAAGCGCCGCCGACGTCCCCGACGCGCACAAGGGCAAACCGTGGGCCCGGCTCGGGGTGGACGTCGACAACGGCTTCGAGCCGCTCTACGTCGTCACTCCCGACAAGAAGCCTCAGGTCAGCAAGCTCAAGGCGCTGGTGAAGGAAGCCAGTGAGCTCTACCTCGCGACAGACGAGGACCGTGAGGGCGAGGCCATCGCCTGGCATCTGCTTCAGACCCTGAAGCCGACGGTGCCGGTGAAACGGATGGTCTTCCATGAGATCACCCCGCAGGCGATCCAGCGAGCGGTGGACAATCCGCGCGAGATCAACGAGAACCTCGTCAACGCGCAGGAGACCCGACGCATCCTCGACCGCCTGTATGGCTACGAGGTCAGCCCGGTGCTGTGGAAGAAGGTCATGCCGAAGCTGTCGGCGGGCCGGGTCCAGAGCGTGGCAACCCGCATCCTGGTCGAACGCGAGCGTGCCCGGATGCGTTTCTCCTCGGCCGAGTACTGGAACATCGAAGGCGTCTTCGGCGCGCCGACCGGAGGCAACGCCGGAACCGGCCGGACAGCACCCGACGCCACCCCGCTGCCGGCGACCCTGGTCGGGCTCGACGGCCGGCGGCTGGCCACCGGGCGCGATTTCGACTCCGCCGGGCAGCTCACCTCCGCCGAGGTCGTCCGGCTTGACCAGGACGCGGCACGCGCCCTGGCACAGCGGCTCGCCGACACCGCGTTCACTGTGCGGGCGGTGGAGACCAAGCCGTACCGTCGCTCCCCTTACCCACCGTTCATGACGTCCACCCTGCAGCAGGAGGCCGGCCGCAAGCTGCGCTTCTCCAGCCAGCGGACGATGCAGGTGGCGCAGAAGCTGTACGAGAACGGCTATATTACCTATATGCGGACGGACTCGACGAACCTGTCCGAAACCGCACTTGCCGCCGCCCGTGAGCAGGCACGCACCCTCTACGGGCCGGAGTATGTCCCGCAACGTCCCCGCACCTACACGAAGAAGGTCAAGAACGCCCAGGAGGCGCACGAGGCCATCCGACCGGCCGGGGACCACTTCCGGACGCCGGCCGAGGTGCGCGGCGAGCTGGACGTGGACGGTCACCGACTCTACGAACTGATCTGGCAGCGGACGGTGGCGAGCCAGATGGCGGACGCTCTCGGCACGTCCGCGACGATCAGGATCGGCGGGGTGTCCAGCGCCGGGGAGGACGCCGAGTTCTCGGCATCCGGGAAGGTCATCACGTTCCCTGGTTTCCTGCGTGCTTACGTCGAGGGCGCCGACGATCCCGACGCCGAGCTGGAGGACCGCGAACGGCGACTGCCCGACGTCCACCAGGGGGACCCGCTGGTCACTCGAGAGCTCAACCCCCGCGGGCACACCACCAGCCCGCCACCACGCTTCACCGAGGCCAGCCTGGTCAAGACGTTGGAGGAACTCGGTATCGGGCGCCCGTCCACCTACGCGTCGATCATCGCGACGATCCAGGACCGTGGCTACGTGTGGAAGAAGGGCAGCGCCCTGATCCCCAGTTTTGTCGCGTTCGCCGTGGTCGCCCTGTTGGAGGACCACTTCGGACGGCTGGTCGACTACCGGTTCACCGCATCGATGGAGGATGACCTCGACGACATCGCCGCCGGCACGGCCGCGTCGATCGACTGGCTCACCCGCTTCTACTTCGGTTCGGACTCGGGCCATGAGGGTGGTGTCGCGCGGTCCGGCGGGCTCAAGCACCTGGTCGGCGAACGACTCGGGGAGATCGACGCCCGTGAGGTGAACTCGATCCCGCTGGGCATGGCCGAGGACAGCGAACCGGTCGTGATCCGGGTCGGCCGGTACGGCCCGTACGTCCAGCACGGCGACCGGCGGGCAAGCGTCCCCGACGACGTTGCGCCGGACGAGCTCAGCGTGGCCAGGGCGATGGAACTGCTCGGTGCGCCGAGCGGGGACCGGTCGCTCGGCGCCGATCCGGACACCGGTACGACGATCACTCTCAAGATAGGTCGTTACGGGCCGTACGTGACCACCGATGACAGCCCGCCGCGCACAGCGAGTCTGCTGCGCACGATGTCACCGGAAACCGTGACCTTCACCGAGGCGCTGAAACTGCTCACCCTGCCCCGGTCACTGGGAGTTGCCCAGGACGGCGAAGAGGTAACAGCTCAGAATGGCCGGTACGGGCCCTACGTCAAGAAGGGCCCGGAAAGCCGGTCGTTGGAGTCGGAGGAGCAGCTCTTCACAGTGACGTTGGAGGAGGCGCTGGCGCTGATCGCACAGCCGAAGCCCCGGGGCCGGCGGCGGGCCGCCGAGACTCCGCCGCTGCGTGAACTCGGGCCCGATCCGGCGACAGGTACCGCGATGGTGCTGCGGGAAGGCCGGTTCGGCCCGTATGTCACTGACGGCGAAACCAACGCCAGCCTCCGCAAGGACGACGAGGTCGCGTCGATCACCGTGGAGCGAGCGGCCGAACTGCTTGCGGACAGGCGGGCCCGTGGACCGGCGACATCGGGCCGGCGGACGGCCCGCGCGGCCGGATCGAAATCGTCCACGCAGTCGACCGCCAACAAGACGGCGACCGCCAAAACAACATCCAGGACGGCGACCAAGAAGGCCCCTGCCAGGAAGGCGGCTTCGAAGTCACCGACGGCGGGCCCACCGGGGGCGGGCGAGGACGCCCAGGGTTCTTCGTCGCCCGGTCCACGGCTGACGGACTGAGGCGGACGGCTTGATGGGCATTCCGGTGGACGGCGAGCCCGACCCGGCACGCTCACCGACGACGCCGGAGGCATCATCAGGCCGAAGCCTGTCGTCTACCGATAACGACTCGTCCAGCGATAACGACTCGTCCAGCGATAACGACTCGTCCAGCGATAACGACTCGTTGCAACCGGGTGATGGATCCACGCCGGCCCGCCGACGGGTGTGGTCCTACCGGCCCTCGGGACGACCGCCGGTAGCGACGATCCCGTCACCACCCTCCGGGCCGGATGATCCACACCGGTACGCCGACGGGGACGTCCGCGCGGTGCTGCGGATCCCGCAGTTCCGCCGACTGTGGCTGGCGCTCACGCTGTCCAGTCTCGGCGACTGGATGGGCCTGCTCGCCACCACCGCCCTGGCGAGCTCGTTGCGGGCAAGCTTTTCCGACAAGGCGTTTGCCATCGGCTCCGTGCTGATCGTCCGGCTGCTGCCCGCGCTGATCTTCGGACCGCTGGCCGGTGTCGTGGCGGACCGCCTCGACCGCCGGTTGACAATGGTCGTCGCGGACCTCCTGCGGTTCGGTCTGTTCATCACGATTCCGCTGGTCGGGACGCTGGAATGGCTGCTTGTCGCATCACTTCTGATCGAATGTGTGAGCCTGTTCTGGAACCCCGCCAAGGACGCGAGCGTGCCGAACCTGGTACCCCCGCAACGGCTCGCCGCGGCGAACACCCTCAGCCTGATCACCACGTACGGGTCGGCGCCGCTCGGCGCGGCCATTTTCTCCCTGCTGGCGACCCTGTCGCGGGCACTCGCCTCCAGCGTGTCGTTCTTCGAGACGTCCCCGCTGGACCTCGCGCTCTACTTCAACGCGGTGACGTTCCTGGTGTCGGCGCTGGTCATCTTCCGGTTGCGTGGAATCGGCCGGGCTGAACACCACGACACCGATCCCCACCTGGGTTTCTGGTCGTCGATCACAGAAGGTTGGCGGTTCGTCGGCCACAACCGACTGGTCCGCGGCCTGGTGATCGGCATCCTCGGCGGGTTCGCCGGCGCGGGGTGTGTGGTGGCACTCGGGCGGCTCTACGTTCAGATCCTCGGCGGTGGTGACTCCGCGTACGGAGTCCTGTTCGGTGCTGTGTTCGTCGGTCTGGCTGTCGGGATGGCGCTGGGCCCGCGGCTGCTCGGCGACTACAGCCGATCACGGCTGTTCGGTCTCAACGTCACCGCCGCCGGCGTCGCCATGCTGCTGGTCGCGGTCGCGCCGAACCTCGTCCTCGCCTGCGTCCTCGTCGTGTTCGTCGGGGGCTTCGCCGGTATCGCGTGGGTCACCGGCTACACCCTGTTGCAGGCCGAGGTGAGCGACGAGCTGCGCGGACGGACGTTCGCACTCGTCCAGTCCCTGGTCCGCATCGACCTGTTGCTGGTGCTGGCAGCCGCCCCCGCGCTGGTCGGCCTCATCGGCTCGCACCACGTCACGCTGTGGGGAAGCGTCCGCCTCCGTACCGACGGGGTCACGATCATCCTGCTGGCCGGTGGCCTGCTCGCGGTCGCCGTCGGCCTGTTCGCCTATCGGCAGATGGACGAACGCACCGGCGTCGCGGTCCTGCCCGAACTGTGGAACGCCTTGTTGGGACGCCGGACCACGCCACAACGTCCGCGCCACGCCGGTCTGTTCGTAGCCCTCGAAGGCGGTGAGGGCTCCGGTAAGTCGACCCAGGCCGAACGGTTACGATCATGGCTGGCGTCGTCCGGGCGCGAGGTCGTCATCACCCGTGAGCCAGGGGGGACGTCCGTCGGCACGAATCTGCGGACGCTGCTGCTGGATCCCGCTGTGCGGTTGCACCCCCGTACCGAGGCGCTGCTGTACGCCGCCGACCGGGCTGAACACGTCACGCGGGTGATCGAACCGGCGCTGGCCCGTGGTGCCATCGTCGTCACCGACCGCTTCGTCGATTCCTCGATCGCCTACCAGGGCGCCGGACGCAGGCTCGGGGCGGACGAGGTCGCCGTGCTGTCCCGGTGGGCCACCCACGCCCTGGTTCCGGATGTCACGATTCTGCTCGATCTTCCACCGGAGGTCGGCCTCGACCGAGCACGGGCCCGGACCAGCATGAACGGTTCCGGTTCCACCGTCGGCGTGGACCGGATCGAGGCGGAACAGCTCGCGTTCCACGAACGGGTCCGTGACGGGTTCCGCCGGCTGGCGGAGCGGGCGCCAGGCCGGTACCTCGTGCTGGATGCGAGCCGTCCGGCGGAGGCGTTGCACAACGAGATCCGAGAGGCTGTGAGCGAGCATCTGCGGCTCGACGTCGAGCCCGTCACCCCGCATCCGTATGTGCCGCCCGCACCGGGGAGGCCGTCATCGTCGATGCCCGCGGTTGACCCGGAACCCGCGGTTGACCCGGAACCCGCGGTTGAAGCAGCGTCCACCGTCGATCCCACCCCGGCGCGGAAGGCCCGGTCCGTCCGGTAGATCCACCGGACAGTGCCTGGGAGTGCCCGACCGCCAGGGCGGACAATGGGCCGGTGAGCGTGTGGGACGTCCTGGTCGGCCAGGCATCGATCGTCGAAACCCTCTCGGGCGCGGCGGCGGCGGCCGACGTCGTCCCGGACGCCACTCGTGCCGCGGTCCGCTCCGGCATGACTCATTCCTGGCTGTTCACCGGCCCTGCAGGCTCAGGTCGTTCGATGGCGGCGCGCGCGTTCGCTGCCGCGTTGAACTGCGAGAACGTCCCACCCGGATGCGGTGGGTGCAATGGCTGCCACACGGTGCTGACCGACACCGCCGCCGACCTGCGCACGATCCGCCCGGAGGGTCTGTCCCTCGGTGTCAAGGACGTCCGGGAGCTGGTCCGGGACGCGGCCACGGCCCCGACCTCTGGCCGCTGGCGGGTGCTGCTGCTGGAAGACGCCGACCGGTTGACCGACCAGGCCGCGAATGCCCTGCTCAAGGCGCTGGAGGAGCCTGCGGAGCGGTCGGTGTTCCTGTTGTGCGCGCCATCGGTGGATGACGTGCTGCCGACCATCCGGTCCCGCTGCCGGGTGGTCGCGCTGCGTCTGCCCCTTCCGGCGGACGTCGCCGCCGTCCTGGAGCGGGACGGTATCTCACCGGATGTCGCACGGCTTGCCGCCCGGGCGGCCCAGGGGCATCTTCGCCGGGCACGTCTCCTGGCCGCCGACGAGCAGGCCCGCGCCCGACGCGCCGAGGTGCTGCGTATCCCCACCCGGCTGCGCCGGACGGGTGACTGCCTTGCCGCCGCCGCGGATCTGGTCGCTGCGGCGAATGGCGACGCGGACGCGGCGAACACGGCCCGGGACGAGGCCGAGGCCGAGGCGCTGAAGACCGCGTTGGGTGTCGGCGCGACGTCGAGCGGTACGGCGGCAAAGCGTGCCCGGGCTCCGAAAGCGGGGGCGAAGGGCCGGGCCATGACTGTCCGGGGTGCCGCTGGAGCGCTCAAGGAGCTGGAGAAGACGCAGAAGAGCCGTGGTCGACGGACTGTGCTGGACTCCCTCGACCAGGCGCTCGTCGACCTGGCCGGCTGGTACCGGGATGTGCTTGTCCTGCAGTTGGGTGCGCCCGTGGACGCCGTTCACCCCGACCATGGGGAGGGCGCGCTACGGCTCGCCCGGTCCTCCGCTCCGGAACAGACACTGCGTCGGCTGGAGGCCGTCCTGCGGTCTCGCCGCTCCCTCGCCGAGAACCCCGGGCTCGTTCCGCTACTCACGGTGGAAGCCCTCACCCTCGCACTTCGGGCCGGCTGACGCCGCCGGCCAGGCACCGGCCACCCGGAGCTGTGATCCTTCCCTCATCCTGACGTTGCCCTGAATTGGGGTATCTGTCAGCTGATTGCGATCCCACGCGACCGGCACCCACGGTACAATTCGTTCGCAACCCATCACAGAATGCCTTAGACCGGCAACAGTCCGACAGGTCCGACCATCGAGGCACACCGGCCTCGCCGTTCCCGGGGGGGAAAGCTGGATGAAAGGCGCGGCGCGGAACACGCGGATCGTCGGAAAAACTGCTTCGCCTCGGACTGAACGGAAAAACCGGCAATGAGCGGAAGAATCAAAACCCTGAACCGCCCGGCCGGGAGTCGCATTCTTGGCGTCGGCGCCTACCGTCCCATGAGGGTCGTCTCCAATTCCGAGATCTGTGAACAGATTGAATCCACACCCGAGTGGATCGAGTCACGGTCGGGAATTCAGAGCCGCCGGTTCGCCGCCGCCGAGGAATCCCTCGGGGCAATGGCCGCGACAGCCGGCGGCAAGGCACTGGCAAGCGCGGGCGTCGAGATCGCGGATGTCGGTTGCATCCTGGTGGCCACGATGTCCCATGTCACCCAGTCACCGTCGGTTGCCACAGACGTGGCCGGCAGACTCGGTGCGGAGAACAGCGCCGCCTTCGACATCGCCGCCGCGTGTGCGGGTTTCTGCCACGCGCTCGCGGTGGCCAGTGACATGGTGCTCGCCGGCAGCGCCAGGTACGTGCTGGTGATCGGGGCCGAGCGAATGTCGGACATCATCGACCCGCATGACCGCGGCACCGCCTTCGTGTTCGGGGACGGCGCCGGAGCGATAGTGGTAGGGCCGTCGGAAACCGCGGCCATCGGGCCGGTGGTCTGGGGTTCGGATCCCTCGGGGAGAGACGCGATAGCGCATGACCATTCCTACCTGGACTGGCGTGACAATCCAAGGCTGCCCTGGCCGACAATGCGGATGGCGGGCCAACGCGTGTACCGCTGGGCATCCTGGCAGATGGCACCGGTCGCGCGCCGGGCACTGGAAGTGGCCGGTATCACGGCGAACGACCTCGCCGCCTTCATCCCGCACCAGGCCAACGTCCGCATCATCAACATGATCTGCAAGGTCCTGGACCTCCCGGAGACGGTCGTCGTCGCCCGAGACATCGCGACGGACGGTAACACCTCCGGCGCGTCCATCCCGATGGCGATGGATCGGGTCCTGGCCAGCGGTGAGGTACCGTCCGGCGGTCTCGCGCTACTCATCGGCTTCGGCGCGGGCCTCGTCTACGCCGCCCAGGTCGTCCAGCTCCCCTGACGTTCCAGACCTCGCGTCGGTAAGAACGGACCATCCTTTCCTCGGTCACCAAGAGGTGACCCAGGGATAGCTCAGACCTGCGTGTGTGCCGGTCCGGGTACGTGGCTGCCTCGAGGCAGTGGTACCGACTCGGCGCAGGCAAGCCCCTCCTCGACGGCATCGATCGTCCGGACGCCCAGAACCGGCCTGGTCTTCGGGAGGGAAGCCGCGGCGACCGCTGCGACCAGGAACCCGATGAACATGAGAAGGAACGCGTGCGTGTAGCCATTTTCATGCGGCAGCGTTCCCGCGGCAACCCCAGCGGTGATCATGCTTGCGATGATGGTGGTGCCCAGCGACCCACCGATGGTCCGGATGTTGGCGTTCATGCCGGACGCGATCCCGGTCTGGTCGGGGCGAACAGCCGAGACCACCAGGTGCGACATGGACGCGAACCCGAGGCCGATACCGATACCGACCAGCGATGTCGCAATATAGATCATGTAGCTCTCGCTGTGAACGAAGGCAAGAACGCCCATCCCGGACGCGGCGACAAGAGCACCCAGGACCAGCGGGAGCTTCGGACCGAAGAGCACTCCGAGACGACCGGCGGCCACACCCGCGACCAGCATGAAGATGCTGGAGGGCACCAGGTACAGCCCGGCCTGGGCGACGCTCGCGCCGAACCCGTATCCCGCTGACGACGGCGTCTCCACGAACTCCGGCACGAAGACCATCACCGAGTACATGGTGAAGCCGAACAGCATGCCGGTGATGTTCGTCCGGTAAACCGTGGGGATCCGCATCATCCGCATGTCGACAAGCGGCTGGGCACTGCGCGTCTCCGTGGCGACCCAGACGACGATCCCGACCGCGGCCACGGCGAACAGACCGAGGACCGAACCGGAGGTCCATCCCCACCGGGGACCCTGACTGATCCCGAGAAGCAGGGCGACCAGCCACACGGAGAGCAGCAGCGCGCCCCTGACCGGCACCTTCCCCTTCACCCGGACGAGCGACTCGGGAACATAAACCATGGTCGCCACGAGCGCGATCACAATGGCGATCAGGGGGATCCAGAACAACCAGTGGTAGCTTAGATGGCCGGTGATCGGCCCGGCGAGGACCGTTCCGACTCCGGAACCTACACCGAGGACCGCGGACACGACGCCGATCGCACCACCGACCTTCTCCGGCGGGAACTCGTCCCGGATGATGCCGAAGGACAGCGGGAAGACGGCGCCGCCAACCCCCTGGATGATCCTGCCGGCGAGCATCATCGGCAGCGACGTCGCGAGTGCGTCGACCAGGGTGCCGAGACCAAGCCCGACAAGCATGATCACCAGCATCCGCTTCTTGCCGTAGATGTCACCGAACCGCCCGAAGATCGGCGTCGCCACGGATGCACTGAGCAGGTAAATTGTCATGATCCATGCGACACCGGCCTGGCTCGCGCCGAGGTCCACCCGGATCTCCGGCAATGCGGGCGCCACCATCGTCTGCAACAACGAGAAGGTCAGCGCCGACAGGCTGAGGGTCACAAAGGTGACCGACGACGAACGTTTTGCATCCAGTGCATCTGTCATCCCGGGAGCAGTCCTCTCGCTGAGCCAGGCCGGAGCCCATCCCGCGACAACCCGACCAGCCCGACCAGCGGTACCCGGCGGTACACGGCAGACACTCAGCGAGATGAAACTCAGTTTCATTGACGGTACCAAGTATCTCTTGATCGAAAAACTCCTCGCCGATGTGTCCTACACTGCATCCCTACAGATCAGCTTGACTGCGCCAGTCATCGGTCCGGCACGCACAACGAGCGGACGCACCCGAAACCCACGACGATTCAGGTGGCCTCAGATGAGCAACCCGACCGGGCTGACCCCCCTACGGGAACGGCTGCGGACAACGGTCCGCAGCGACCTGGCCCGTGTCGCCGTCGAGATGTTTCTTGAACATGGTTTCGACACCACCACGGTGGATGCCATCGCCGCGGCGGCCGGCGTGTCGCGCAGCACCTTCTTCCGCTATTTCCCCACGAAGGAGGACGCCGTCCTGGCCCAGATCGAAGCCCGCGGGGAACAGTTCCGGGAAGCCGCCCTGGTCCGAGCGGCAGACGAGCCCCCGCTGCTGGCGGCACGCAACGCCCTCACCCCTCTGATCGAGGACATGGGCCGCAACCGTGAACGGTCCATCGCGGTGATCCGGCTGATCGAGCAAACACCGTCACTGCGCGCACGCAGGATCGACAAGCAGCATGTCCTGCGGGCCATGCTCACCGAGGTGATGGCAAGCCGCATGGCGACGGATCCCGCGAACGACCTCCGGCCGGCCCTCATCGCGGGCGTCACCCTGAGCATGTTCGACACCGCCCAGACGGCCTGGCTCAAGGCCGGCGGTGAGGCCAGCCTGTCCGACCTCGTCGACGAGGCGTTCGCCACGATCGGCAGGGAGTTCGCTGCGGTCAACGCCCAGGCCTGAGCCCTGGCGTACGGCCTGGCCATACGGCCTGGCCATACGGCCACACCCGACACCGGCGCCAAATGCGACCAGGCATTGGTGATGCCACCGCCGTGCGGCGTGCCATCGGTGGGCTCATGGACACGGACTCATCGTTATTTTTTCTCAAAAAAGAACAACAAAATATCTCTATCAAGACAACAAAATATCACTAACTGACCGTCAGCAGTAATGTCATCTCGCGGTCGAAATTTGATCAAAAAGTCTGCGACCTGCAAAGATACCCGCTGGGGTACACAGACCGGAGTCCGTGTACCCTCGTCAACCGATGACGACTTTGTTGCCATATGCCCAAGTCAGAACCGCCCGAGCCCATCACTCCGGCGGCTACCCCATCCGTGAATCTCCGATGTCACAACATGACACGGCTTTCACGCGCAGTGTGAATCCTCTGTGAGGCAACACAGGCACACTATTCGAACTCTGCGATCACAGCATCGGTCATCCCCTGTGCGGGGGACCCGAAACGCGATCCCGAAGGGGATCGATACCAACTGTGCGCGAACATGGCTCGCCGGTATCGGTGTTCTTGCGATCATCGCTACGGGCCTCGGCTGTCGCGTGAATCCCGGTTACGGCAACGACGGGGGAACAACACCACTGAGCGGGATCACGGCAGGCGGCCTGACGCAGACGAACGCGTGGGCCGCCTTCCGCGGGCGACCGGTCGACGTGGTTGTCACCTTCGCGGACCGGTCGAGCTGGGAGACCATGACCCACCCATGGCTCGGTTCGAACACGGAGAAGTTCGCCGGGTTCGCCGGTACCTGGGTGATCAGCCAGCCTTTCTTCCCCACCTCCGGTGGGGATGTACGTTCCTGCGCCACCGGCGCCTACAACGCTCGCTGGGCGGAGTTCGGTCGATGGCTGACCGCCCAGGGCCGCGGCGCCAGCATCGTCCGGCTTGCCTGGG
This sequence comes from Frankia sp. Cppng1_Ct_nod, assembly GCF_920656135.1. Lineage (NCBI taxonomy): Bacteria > Bacillati > Actinomycetota > Actinomycetes > Frankiales > Frankiaceae > Frankia > Frankia sp. Cppng1_Ct_nod. Next base: position 55,081 of record NZ_CAKKTK010000016.1, read on the forward strand.
AGTTCAACGGCAACTGGTTCCCCTGGTCGACATCGAACAACCCGGAGCCGTGGGTCGGCTGCTTCCAGAAAGTGGTCACCGCCATCCGCCAGACCGACCCGCAGATCCGGATCGACTGGGCCATGAACGCCCATACCGACGGGGCGTTCAACTTCTACCCAGGTGACTCGTACGTCGACATCGTCGGCATCGACACCTTCGACCAGTGGCCCGCAAGCACGGATGAGAATTCATGGAACACCCAGTGCGACGACACTGAAGGGCTGTGTTCAGTCATCCGTTTCGCCCGCGCGCACGGCAAGAAGTTCTCGGTGCCGGAATGGGGACTGGTCGGCAGGTCCGACACGGGGGCCGGACGGGCCGGGCAGGCTGGCGGTGACAATCCGTTCTACGTCCGCAAGATGCACGAAACCTTCGTCGCCAACTCCGACCTCCTGTCGTACGAGTCGTACTTCAACGACTCGGATGCGGGCAACGTCCACTCGTCGCTGATCAATCCTGCGGAACAGCCCAACGCCGCCCAGGCCTACGCCTCGCTCTGGTGATGTAGATCATAGACCGACCCCGCCCTCCTTGAACGCCGCGACCGCGCCCTCGTCACCATGGATGTCGACCACGGAGTGGTCGCGGCGGCCAAAGGCGAACAGGACCAGTTCACCCGGGTCACCGACGAGCGTCACCTCGCCGACACCGCGACGCAGCACCGTCCGCCCCGGCCCGTCGGCCCGCTCGGCGATCACTCCGACGGCGGACCGCCAGTAGGCGGCTCGGCCGATCATCCCCAGTGACTTCCACAGCGCACCCTGTGTCCCGGTGTCGAGCACAGGCCGTTCCCATCCCGGCCGGACCCGCCGCACATCCTCGTGGTGAACGAAGAACTCGACGAGATTCGTGGCATCGTCCAGCAGACCGAAGCGGGTTGGATGCCACCACGGCGGACCATCCCGAAACATCTCGACCAGGGCCGGGAAGGTATGGGAGCGCATCGTTGACCGCTCCGCCGCTTCCGTTACCCCATGCAACCGTTTAATCACAAGACCTGGCGCGGCGTAAGGGACACGGTCCCGGGTCACAAGATGGGCAACAAGATCATGAGCTGTCCAGCCTTCACAGAGCGTGGGTTGGGCGGGACCAACCTCGCCGAGGAGATCAGCAAGGGCTACACGCTGTGCGCGGGCATATCCCATACCTGAATGGTAGTCCAGTGATCACATCCAGGGTCCTCGCCGCGACGATTCGGCGCCAGTGAACTCACCGTCAGTAGCCTTAGAGCGCCCGAGGATAGAACTGTCCGGCTCCCGATCCATCCACCCGGATCGCCGCTCCCTGATCGAACGCCCTACCCTCGGACGCTCTTATTCGGCAGGGCACCCGAATCGCCGCCCTCGACCTTGTCGGTATCGTCGGCGTTGTCTGAGTTATCGGCGTTGTCTGAGTTATCGGTGTTGTCGGCGCGCGGCAACGAGGTCGACCGGCCGAGCAGGTACCAGCCCCACAGGCCCGGGGGTGCCGGTGCCCGAACCGGGCCACCCGCCGCTACCCGGGCGTCCATCGTGTCGAGAAGGTGATCCCAGCTTCCGGCGAAGCGGAGCACAAGGCCCCCGACCACGGCGGTATGGGGTACATGCGGATGCGGACGAGTCGGGGCCCGCCGCATCGCCCGCCTGAACGAGGTCACGACCCGACGCCGTTCCTCGTCCGACAGCATCTCCTCGAGGTCTGCCACCAGAGAATCCTCGGCGGCTTCATGCTGCTCCTCCAGTTCGGCGAGACGAGCCCGCAGCATCCCCATCGACTCGTCCGGCCGATGTACGTCACCCTGGATGTGCTGGGAGATACCCCGCATCACGGACGCGGTTTCATGCGCCCCCGCGTAAAGCCCGGCCACCCGGGCCCTACCGTCCGGGAGGTGGCGGCGTGCCATCGGGTAGACGGACGTCTGCACCGCGTACATATGCGCGCTGATTGCCGCGACCGCCGTGTCCGCGGCCCGAAGCGCGCGTCGAGGGTCGGCGGAGGTTCCCGACTCGGTGAAGGTCAGGGCAACGAGACGGGTCGCGTCGGCATGCGCCATCCTGATCAGATCGAGAATGGACACCGAGTCCGCTTGGTCCCGCTCGCCGGCCCTGGTCTCCTGCGCAAGCCCCGTACCGGTCGGCCCCGGACCGGTCGGCTCTGTCGTGGTCGGCCCCGTCGTGATCGACATCGCCACCCCCAAGCCTGGTAGATCTTCCCGCCAGCCCATCCACGAGCTAAAGGAACAAAATCTACTTGGACGGTACGCCGAATGCGCCGGTTTCGCGATCCACCAACAATCGCAAAAGACCGCTGTCCGGCAATCCGGATACCGACCGAAAGGCCGGAATCAGTCCGTTCAACCCAAAAGATCAACACCTCGCGGGCAGTCCAGCCGAAACGAGAAGTCGATGTTTCTCGACGACCCGGGACCCAGTTCGATCTTCCAGGTCAGCACACCCAGATCGGTCCGTCCGTCCGGCGTCAGGGACGCCTGCTCATCGCGGATCGTAATGTCCTCGCGACGACGCAACGGATGCTGGTCCTGCACGCTCACCATGGCCACCCGCGGCGCGTGATTCGCCAGGAAGATCCTGTATGCCACCTCGGTACGGCGGGTGTTCCCGACACCCGCGGCCAGGACGTCCGCCGGCAGATCAGCTGTGACCAGTGCCCTGGCAAACGCCGATGCCGCGGTCCGCGCGGCCCTGTCGAGGAAGGCTCGCCGAGCCTGCTCGGTCTCGTCGGCATCGCCCAGTTCGGCCAGCTGACACCGTAGCCGCTGTCGACCGGCCTCCAACCTCACGATTACCATCTCGGACGCCTCGGACCGCGTCTGCGCGATCATTTTAGAGCGGCTTCGGAGCGACGATCCGTCCCGGGTTGTGGTCATCAGTGCCGAGCGCGTCCCGCCACCGGTAGAAGTACTGGTGGGAAGGTCCCGACGATCCGTTGCCGGTCTGGCCACAGACTCGTCTGGCAACTTTCGGTAACTCTTGATCCTTTTAGGGACTACCCGGAACTCCCGGACCCGAAAAGGCCAGACCGGCATAAGAGTAGGCGAACGACACGAACGGGATGGACCGAAGATGATCGGCAGGCAATTCGACGACAGCGCCGACAATCGGCACGAGGAACATCACCTCTTTCCACGGGACTCCGCCGGCCAGCAGCCGACCACGGCGGCCCGGCTTACCGGCGCCCTGACCAAGGGCGTTTCCCTGGTGCGGATGGTTCCCAAGAAGCGCCGGGCCCATCCTGAGCTCCACCCGACACCGCTCGGACGAGTGGTCGCCTGCCACATCTACCGGGACGGCAGGCGTGATCCACGACCTGTCCACCACGGCGACGCCCTACGGGTTGCCCGCGACCACCGCGATAGTTTCGCCTGGCTCGGTCTGTACGAACCGACCGCACCGGAACTATCCAAAATCGCCGATGTGTACGGGCTGCATCCACTTGCCGTCGAGGATGCCGTCACCGCCCATCAGCGTCCGAAGATCGAGCGATACGAGGACACCCTTTTTGTCGTTCTCAAAACTGCCTGCTACGTGGAGCACGACGAGCTGACTGCAACATCGGAGGTTATTCACACAGGGGAGGTCATGGTATTCCTCGGACGCGACTTCGTCGTAACGGTACGCCATGGTGAACATGGCGGGCTACAAGCTCTGCGCAGCAAACTGGAGTCGCAGCCAGAAATGCTCCGACACGGACCGGCCGCCGTCCTCCACGCCATTTGCGACCAGATCATCGACGACTATCTTCAGGTGACCGAGAAAATGGAAGTCGATATCGACACGATCGAAGGCTCCGTCTTCAACCGGTCGCTGCGCCCCGATCCCGGCAAGGTTTACCAGCTCAAGCGGGAGGTACTGGAGCTCAAGCACGCCGTAGCCCCGCTCGCCGCTCCACTGCGGACACTTGCCGAAACGGATGTCACCGGAGTCACCCCGCGCATTCGGGAGTACTTCCGGGACGTCGCAGACCACCTCGAGCAGGTCACCGAGCGAATCGCCCGGTTCGACGAGCTGCTGTCGTCCATCCTGCAGGCGACCCTGACACAGGTCGCCATCGTGCAGAACGAGGACATGCGTCGTATCAGTGCCTGGGTCGCGATCGCCGCGGTGCCCACCGCGATTGCCGGCATCTATGGCATGAATTTTGATCACATGCCGGAACTGCACGTGGTCTGGGGATATCCCGCCGTCCTCTCCCTGATGGCGACCATCTGCTTCTTCCTGTATCGGGCCTTCAAGCGGAACGGCTGGCTGTAGTCACGGCCGTGGCCTCACACGGACCCGGGCGGGCGACTGATCAACCATCTGAATACACCTGCCCACCGGAACATCCCAAAATGACCTGAAAAATGATGAAGTTCTCATAAAAAGCCGATATCATCCGGCGCTGACATCAGCACGGACTGTCGGAGCAAGGACCACCCGTTACATGGAACGATTTGATGCATGGTTGCGGATGGTCCACTTCCGCCCCTCGGGGGTCGTCCTTCCGAAGGGCGGAAGTCGGCCATCCGAGCACAGGCCCCGGAGTTTCGAACCAGCAGCGTGTAACGGGTGAATACAACCTCGCACCACCATCGACGCGGCCCTGGCAACCGGTCGCCAGGGCCGACGGTGTGAGATTGACATCTATTGCATGTCGTTACTTCAGTACATACCACCCGACGGCGGGATTCACCAGGACCACAGTGTCGGCTACCGTAACGAACTGTGCCAGGCCTTCGTATGGAAACCTACCCCCAGCGGTCGTCTCGGCTGCCGGTCGGCGGCGGACGACAGCAACGCCCCGCCCCCCGCCACACCACTGGTGCGAGTGGCGGAGGGGCCACCCCGCATCACGTCCACGACCTGCGCGATGCAATCGAATGACTCAGCCGATGTACCCCGTCCGTAATGATCTTATTGCGGAACTGGCAGCCCGGCTGGAACAGCTCGATCAGCTTCTCGGGCGGTTGGAGGACGCCGAGCGGCAGGCCGCGGACGCCAGTGATGACCTCATCCGTGCCCGACGGTGGCAGGAGGAAACAGTTCGTGCGATTCAGGACGAACGTGCGCAGATGCGTACCCACCAGCGCGCACTGGACGATCTCGCGGACCGTGCGCAGGGTGCGGTGGATGCGCTGACCGCCCAATACCGTTCACTACCACCCGAGGTCCATGAGCTCGCGGTTGAACTGCACGTTCTACAGACCGCCGGCCTGCTGTCCCGCCGAGGCACCCGCGCTCGCCGGATCTG
>NZ_CAKKTK010000016.1:60666-71247 GCF_920656135.1 Frankia sp. Cppng1_Ct_nod
TCACGCCGAAGGTGTTACACGGGGGATACGTAGTGTTCTGCAAAATCGGCCGCGGCAGCCGGTGATGTCCGGAGTCGGTCGAGTCGGACGTCCTGCAACCGCTGCGCGAACGGGTCGGAGAACTCGACATGCACCATGTGCAGAAGTTTGGTGGACGCCTCCTGGGACAGCCAGGCCCTGCGCTGACAGACATCGGAGTACGCATCCAGCGGCCGTTCGTCCAAGTCGTGAAGGGCCGCAGCCACCGCAAGCCCCAGTGTCTCGCCGTCGGCTATGGCAAGTCCGGCACCCTTGGCAGCCGCCGGCGGCACCCGCCGCGAGGCGTCCCCAGCCAGCAGGAGACGCCCGAAACGCATCGGTTCGTAGAAGGCGGAGTCCATCGCGACCACGCTTGGTGGTTCCAGCAAAGGTCCCTCCGCCAGTTCCCAGTCCTCGTCCACGGCAAGCCGCGCTTGCAGTTCCTCCCAGATCCGATCGGCGGGCCACTGCGCGGCGTCGGTTCCGGCTTCCACCTGAAGGTAGAAGCGGCTCGTCTGGTGGTCGCGCAGCATGTGGCCCGCGAACCCCTGTGGACTGACCCCATAGATGATCTTATCGGTGGACGGGGCTACCCCGGCGAGCACCGCAAGCCATGCCCACGGACTTTCATATTGCTGGGTGCAGCGGAGTGCCTCCCAGGGGATGGAGGCACGGGAGACCCCATGATGGCCGTCACAGCCCGCGATGAACCGGCTTTTCGCGGTTCGCCCCTCGCCGTTCGCAGTGACGAACGCGACAGTGGGACGGTCGGACGTCAGTCCATCGAGTGTGACATCCCTAACACTGAACTCGATGGTGCCACCCGCCGCAAGGTAGGCCAAGACCAGGTCCGCGACGAGCTTCTGTTGGGGGTAGACCATGTGATGACGCCCGTCTACGTACTGAGCGTACTCAACGACAAACGCCTGGCGACGATGCCTGAACTCACAGTTGCGGTGGGGGGCGCCCGCGGCTCGTAGGCCCTCGGCGAGCCCGTGACGCTCAAGCACCTCTACCGCTCCCGGCCCGAGCAACCCCGCGCGTGAGCGGCTTTCCACATCCGCCCGGCTGGCGCGTTCGAGGACCAGCGTATCGATACCCTGACGCGCCAGGACAACCGCGGTCACGAGACCTGCGACACCGGCGCCGATCACGATGACATCCGTAACCTGCGGACCCGACTGGCGTCCAGACCCGCCCGGACTGGGCAGCGGGCGACCGTCCGGTGACGATCCCGTCATGCGAGAGCCCCCTCAGAGATCACTAAACAGCCGACGAAGACGTGTCATAGCACTTCGATCACGTAAACGAATGAATTAACCACGGTCAGAATACGATGCCCGCCCCCCGGATGTTCAACTTCCGACAATTTCACCAGAAACGATGATCTCTCAGGCATTATCGGTACGAAAGATCATCGAGCAGGGCAAAACCCACTACTCCACGTCGCCGAGTAATCGCCATGAGCACTCGAGTACCCCCCGCCGACCGACTGTCGCCGCTATGGCGTAATGTCATGCCTCGTATCCCGTGGGTCACGGAACACGGCAAGCCTGCCAAGTAACGAGTCCCGCGAACAAGCAGGTCAAGTACGGCGGCGAACCGGTCGGTGCGGAGGATGGAAGGAGCCAGGATGGGCACTTCCGCAGGTACTCGCCGTAGTTGTGATGGACTAGTGTTTACGGGCACCATCCTTTTGAACTAGTCTCGCGCCGACGTCACGACAACACCGGACCGAACGCCGAATCCTGCCCGCGGTCCTGGTGTCCCCTCCGAGTCGTCACCAGGGCAGGAGCGGGGGACCCATCCTCCACCGGACGACACCGATCCCCGGTGCCGTCCTCGGGGTGAAGTACGCCGCGCGAAGGTCGCGCGACGCGCCGGGCAGCCCAGCCCGAACCCGACAGCTCACCTCGTAGGCGAACGGGAAGGATCACAACCTTGTCTGCGCCTGATGTGCAGCTTGATCCGGCAACATGGTCACGTTCGTCGTCGCAGACGGCCCAGTCGCCGTCCCGCCGACCGCGAGTCGAATCACCAGCACGTCCAGCCCGTGGCCGGCACCGCGCGCCCGCTCCACAGTCAGGAGCAAGTCGCGTGAAGGCCCGAGCAGCGGTCGCCGCGATGACCACTGGTACAGTGGCCGTGTCAGGTGTCGCCCTTGCGGGCTGCGCCCCGACCGACTCAGGTATGGATGAGGCTACGGTCAGCTCCCCTGTCACGCTAGGATCACAGTTCGGAAGCCAGGCTTCACTCGCCAACCTCCGAACATCGGTGATCAATTCGGCGGGCGCCACGGGTCCCGCTTCGATCACGAGTCATGTGATCGACCAGACTGAACTGCATCCCAAGAGCGATGTCGCGCTGAAAGTCACCAACCCGGACGTTTCAGTGCGGGCTGACCAGCCCGTGGAGATGGGGTTCTCGCTCCAGGACGAGCAGACCCACACACCGCTGGCCAACCAGCTCATCAAGGTCCAGGTCAAGCTGCCGGATGGTTGGGCGACCTTCAAGCACCTCTACACGAATGACCAGGGCTTCGCCAGTTACACGGCAAAAGTCCTGACCACGACGCAGATCACCGCCGTCTTCGACGGAACGGACGCCCTGCGGTCAGCGCACTCGGCAAATGTTGGTACTATGACCGTGATTCCGGATCCAACACCGGCGCTGCCGGCGCAGGCGTCCCGGTCGACAGTCCGTTCAGCACTTCAGGTACCGGATACCACGTCAACAAATTCGGCTTCAGCGGGTACAACAGACGCGACCGCAAGCTCGCTCGGCCAGCGGGCTGTGTATCTGGCATCGCAGCAAGCCGGTAAGCCCTATGTTTACGGCGCGGAAGGCCCTTACTCCTTCGACTGTTCCGGCCTGGTCCAGTATGTCTTCAAGCAGCTGGGACGCAGCCTTCCCCGCACCGCCGAGGAGCAGTACGCCGCGACGACCCGTATATCGCAGTACAACAAGCAGATCGGTGATCTGATCTTCTTCGGTGAGCCAGGCAACATCTACCATGAGGGTATCTACGCTGGTGACGGCATGATATGGGTCGCCCCGAAATCCGGTGATGTCGTCAAGCTTGAGAGCATCTGGACCACGTCCTACTCGGTCGGGCGCGTCAGCTAGTCCGTCGATTCCGGTGATCGCTACGCTCCCTGACGCAGCGGCTGCCATTCCCTGAAGAAAACCACAAGCGGGTTCACGCGCGGCCTCCCCCTCCGGTTGTGCGTGAACCTCGTCGCCAGGTCGATGTTGTCGGGATCAACACCGACCTGGCGGCACCCAACACGATTACCTGATGTCTTGCTCCTGCTCGTCAACTCCATAGCGGCCAAAAGTCACGCGACCATGAATCTTTTCGCGCGACCGGAGGCCCCAAGGGATATTTTCGTCGACCCAGAACCCTCATCGGGTCCGAAGACTTCCGCTGGTCGGACCGAGCCAACCCCCCCAGCTCGGAATGCCTGGCGGAACACCGGCTTCCGTCGGCCGGCCGTACTGAACCCCCCCCCACAGTGCGGCCGGCCGGCGGGAGTCATGAGCTCCCGTCGGCCGGCCGTGCCACCCCCCCGACACAGCCGGCCGGCGGGACGCTACGTTCGGGACACTCCGTCGCAGGTGAACTGCGTCACAGGTGAAGCGCCTCGGAGAAGTCCCACAGCTGACGAGTTGTGTTCTCGTCCCAGTTCATCCCGTTGACGGACCGGCGTTGGACCTGAGATGGGCAGCTCGGCGGTTCCTTGACCGTGCCCACCACACCGACCGCGGCGAACAGCGGTTTCTGCCCTGGTGCGGGCGCTTCGCAGGCGGCAGCGAGAGCAGCGCTTCCCCCCTCCCCGAGACCCCAGATGTAGACCCGGGAGAGGTCGATGCGTGACCGCTCCTTCGCGACATACTGGACGACGTCCCGCAGGTACTGCATGTCGATACGCCGCGGGTCGTCCACCTGCCAGGTACTGGCCAGAGCCTCCGGGTACACCACGGCGAAGTCCTTGAGGTCCGCCAGCTTCGATGCCTTGGTGACCTTCTCGATCGCCGCCGCATTATTGATGTTGATGTCATCGTGCAGAACAAGGACCAGAGGTAGTGGCTTGTCGGGTCTGGCCTTGGCGTGCACCTCAAGCTCCCGCCCCTCGGAGACGTAGCCCTTCGGAATCTTGGCACGTTCGGTACGCGGCTTGTTCAAGTGGGCCACGTAGACCAAGGCGACCACGACCACGGCCCCGATGATCAGTACTCGTCGACGGTTCTTGGCCCACAGCTCTTTCCCGGTCTTCAGCGGATTCGATACCACGACACAACCGAACCACACCAGGAGCCATCGATTCGACAGATTCGGCTCATGGCATGCCCGAGTCGAGCACTCCGTCGGATCCCGCCCACACTGCGGCCCACGCTGCGGCCCAGGCTCACCTCCACCCCGCCCACACGCCGGCCCAGGCTCGCTTCCACAACCGGGTCCGGACTTCGGGGCAAGGCACCGGGGTCGACGCATTGCATACCCGCGAATCGCCTCGTTCGTCCAAGTGGTGTATCCACGAGAATCCAGGTGGATGCACCGCCCGAGCGTCACGAGCCGGACAATCCCGTCCTCGGGCGCCCAGCAGAAGCCCAGGACGCGACAAGCAGCCCACTCGGGGCAGGGATGAGGCCGACGTGAATTATGACTATGAACTCGATGATCAGGCGCTAGAGAAGATCGAATACGAGCTGTCCGTTCTCGGCCGCCGGGCAGAACGGTTCCGGATGGCCATCGCAGACGAGTCCGGAACGGTCCTGGACCGTTCCGCCTACCTGCTCCTGGGTCATCTCCATGACCACGGACCCGTCCGGCTCACCACACTCGGCACGATGTTCGCTCTCGACATCTCCACGGTGAGCCGGCAGGTTGCCGCGCTCGCCACTGCCGGGCTTGTCGAGCGTGCGACCGATCCCACCGACCGACGTGCCAGTTTGGTGACGCTGAGCTCACACGGCCGGGACCGCTACCTCGCCACCAGATCAGCGCGGGTGACGACCCTCAGCAACCTGGTGGATTCGTGGGCCAGGGACGAACGCCGCAGCTTCGGCATCCTGCTCGGCCGTCTCAACACCGCGATAGCCCAACGCGACCACGCACGTCTTCTCCCACCGCACGCGACGTGTCCCGCGCCGGGTGCCTACGCGGTAGCCGTGGAACAGGACCTGAGCTCAGGCTGATACCTCGAGTGCGCGCATACGCGTTCTGCGCAACACCTCCGTCTCCACCGGACCGACCAGCGCGGGCAGCGGGCCATGCACCCAGGACAGCAGCAGATCAGCGAGGGCGGGGTTCTGCGCGAGCACCGGACCATGCAGATAGGTACCGATCACATGCCGGTCGACGATGCCGTCGGTCTGGTCCGGAGTGCCGTTACCGATACCTTTTCGGACCAGGCCAAGCGGCATCCCCTGTCCGTCGGGCAGTCGTCGGGTGCGCCCTGCGTGGTTCTCGTAGCCGAGCAGAACCGGCAGCCGTAGCTCGGGCGCCGGTTCGACGACGATGTCTCCGACCGCACGGGGCGGCAGCGGCTGCTCCGAGGAATCGAACGAGCGGCGCGTCTCCACATCCACCAGACCCAGCCCATCGTGGATCTTGCCGTCACCAGCGGGGAACGACGTCCCGATCACCTGATATCCAGCGCAGACGGCAAGAACGACGGCACCTTCGGTAACAGCCCACGCGATCGCGTTGTTCTTGCGAAGACCCTCGGCGGCCAGTACCTGCGGTTCGTCCTCCCCACCGCCGAGAAGGTAGATGTCGCAGCTACCTGGTACCGATTCACCCGCTGGGATCTCGACCACCTCGACCGGCAGACCGCGCCAGCGCAACCGCTGCGCCAGGACGATCGCATTGCCACCGTCGCCATATGTCCCCAGCAGCTCCGGGTAGATCAGGGCGATGCGGGTTCCCGACTCTCCGGTCACGTGAGCGTCCTCATCATGTGGTCGTCCTCATCGGGGCGACACGCCCCAGGATGTCGCGGAAGGCGGTGTAGTTCGCAACAACATCAACAATTGTCTCGTGGACCGTAGCCGCCGCGGTTTCGGCGTCGGGGTGCACCGTGTGGGGGACCTCGGCATATGCCAACCGGACGCTCATGTCCTCCTTGCGCCCACCGGTGACCAGCACCGTTCGGCCCGCCAGCCGTTCGAACGGGACATCCCAGATCCAGGAGGGATCACGGCCGTCGGCGGTCTGCGAGTTAAAGTCGATGATGACCGGCCGCGCCGGTGTGGTGTTGAGCAGTTCCATCATCTCCACCCAGCCCGCAGGGTTCTTGGCAAGCAGGAGCCGACCGTGCACTCCGTTCGCGCCGAGTGGAACCTCCTGGTAACGGCCCTGGACGTCACCGAGTCCGGTCATCGCGGCAAGTGCGTCCTCGACCTCGACCCCGAACAGCCTGGCGGTGGCCGCGGCCATAGCCGCGTTACCGAGATTCACCCGTCCGGGCAGGTCGATGGACGCCGTGATCAGACGACCGAACCACAGGATCTCGGATGGTCCGGTGACCGCGACGATCGGTTCGGGACGCGCCAGACCGCAGCTGCACCACCACCCGGTGGGGTTGCGGTGCAGCAGGTTGGCGCACTGAGGGCACACCATCGCGTCGGCGGTCCAGTTCTGCCCGACCGACACCCAGATCTGGTTCGACCAGCCGGACGCGGCCCAGACGACCAACGGGTCGTCGACGTTGGCAACCGCGGTGGCATCAGGCAGCTCGGCGCCGAGCTCACGCCAGAGACTCGCAATCCTGCGGGTCTCGTTCGACCGGTCGAGCTGATCACGACTGATGTTGAGGAGCAGGACCGCGCGGGGGTGGATCGCCCGGGCCACCTTCGGTAGCCAGATCTCGTCCACTTCAAGCGCTGCGGTTGCGTCATAGGGTGGCCTGGACAGGGCCGCGAGTACGCCCGGCGCCATGTTGGCGCCACCGCTGTTGCTCTTCACCGGACCGAGAGTGCCCAGGGCACGGGCCAACAGCCGGGTGGTGGTGGTCTTGCCGTTGGTTCCGCTGACACAGGCCGCGAGCCGTCCGGCCGCGACCTCTGTGAGGATCTGTGGGGAAACCTGCAGCGCGAGCTTGCCGCCGATCATCTCGCCGGATCCGCGTCCCAGCCGGCGGGATGCCGAGGACGCGAGCTTCTCCACAGCGAGGGCGGCACGGGTGCGGGCGGAGAAGCGGCGCGGGAATGGTGTGGTCATCGCCTCATCAGCGTGCCACGGCTCACCCCGCCGGTTACCGATACCCCGGTGCATGTCCATCAGGAGTGGCGTGCACACGGCAGACGGAGATCGGATCAGATCGGGACGCCGCGGCTGCGTAGCCATGCCAACGGGTCTACCGGACTGTCGTTGACATGCACCTCGAAGTGCAGATGGGGACCGGTGGAATGGCCCTCGTTGCCGACCAGGGCGATCTGCTGCCCTGCGACGACCGCTCCGCCGCGAACGGCGAGGACACGCATATGGCCGTAAACAGTCTCAACACCGTCACCGTGCTGGAGGGTGATCTCATTCCCGAAACCGGACGCCGGCCCGGCGTAGGGGACGTACCCGACAGTCGCGGCCCTGATGGGGACACCGAGCGAGGCGGCGATGTCCAGTCCGAGATGACGCCCGGAGCCTGACACCGGGTTGAACCCCCGGGAGATCGTCCCGTTCGTCGGCGTCCTCCAGCCCGATTCAGCCGCGCCGGGCGGACCGGGTCAGCCGGCGGCAGCGGCGAAGCGACGTGACAGGTCCGGACGGCCACCGTGGTCGAACTGGCCACCACCCGTGGACCGGACTGCGAATCTGTGGATAACTGCATACGGCACTTCGGTGCGGCGGCACGGATCAACGTCGTCCGGCCGGCGACAGCAGGGCCGCGGAATCACCGAACAGATGCACGGAGTTGGGTATGGACGCGATACGAGAACGTGGGAGGGTTCGGTGACCCAGAGAGCCAATGCCATCGGCCGCGAGCATGGACGCTGGAGCGCTCACGAGATCGACCTCGACGAGGTCGAAGACCTTGATGCGCTCGCGGATCTGATGCGCGACATCTCCGCGGAACTCGTCGTCACCTTTGTCGAGGAGGACGAAGAGTACCTGGGTATCGTCCGCGTGGACGGCGACACCGGTGATCCACGGGTGTTCCTGTCGGACCATCGGGTGCTGTCCTCTTCACCCCTGGCCGACCGGTTGTTCGCTGGCGCACTGGCCGTGCCGAGCAGCACGGACATCGAAGACGAAACCGACGACACGCCGCTGAGCGCGGCACCGGCCGGGGACATCGAGCTGCTTGCCGACATCGGCACGGACGCGGACGCGCTGGTCGAGCTGATCACCGAAGAGGGCCTGCTACCAGCGGACGTCGCGTCCGCGATCAGCGAGCGGGCCGGCTGCGCGGACATTCTGGACGAGATCGGGAACTGAGGTGACGGCCGTCCCCGGCGCTGACCCCTTCGTCCTCACCAACCTGATGGGCGCGGCGCTGAAGGAGGCCGAAAAAGCCCTGACGACCGGGGACGTCCCGGTCGGGGCCGTCGTCGCGGACGCGGCCGGGAGGATCATCGGTCGAGGCCGGAACGCCCGCGAAGCCGATCAGGATCCGACCGCCCACGCCGAAGTGGTCGCGCTGCGGGCCGCCGCGGCGCGGAGCGGGTCCTGGCTGCTGTCCGGGACAACCCTGGTCGTCACCCTGGAGCCGTGCACCATGTGCGCCGGCGCGCTGCTCCTCGCCCGTGTCGCCCACCTCGTCTATGGCGCCTACGACCCCAAGGCCGGCGCGGTCGGGTCGCTGTGGGACGTAGTCCGCGACCGTCGACTGGAGCATCGCCCCGAAGTGATCGCGGGTGTGCGCGAGCCGGAGTGCTCAGGCCTGCTCGCGGACTTCTTCGCCGCCCGCCGAAGCCGGTGACACGACGACGGGTGACCCGGCGGACAGTGACGGTGCACCGACGGCCAGACCACGACCGAAGTGGTAGGAACCGGCCCGGACAACAGAAGTGCCCGCTACAGGCACGCGCCGACCGGGATGGCCACAGCATCAAGTAAGCTAGCCCGCGGTGGAGTCGCCTAGTGGCCGAGGGCGCACGCCTCGAAAGCGTGTGAGGGGGCAACCCCTCCGTGGGTTCAAATCCCACCTCCACCGCTCGGACCGAGCCTGATCAGGTTCAACCTGATCAGGCCATGGTCGCCAGGATCGCCGCGATGTCAGCCGTCTCGGTACACGGGTTGACGATCGCGAACCGTGTCACGGTCTCCCCCTCGTGAACGGTCGGGGTGACAAACGCGAAACCCGCCTGAAGCAGCTTGTCCGTCCACTCGTAGTAGTTTTCCGGTGCCCAGTTCAGACGACGCAGAACAACTACGGAAAGCTGCGGATCACGCACCAGTTCTACGTAGGGCAATGCCCTGATCTGATCGGCCGCAGCCTGCGCGGTGGCCAACGACTTTTCAACAGCCGCACTGTAGGCGCGGGTACCGTGTGCGGCAAGTGAAAACCAGAAGGGCAGGCCGCGCGCACGTCGCGAAAGCCCGATCGCATAGTCCGCGGGATTCCAGGCGTCCGGGGATTCGAGAACCTCGAGATAGCCTGCCTTCTGAGCATGCGCGGAACGCGCCAGCGCCGGGTCCCGGTAAATCAGCGCACAGGCGTCGAAGGGTGCGAACAGCCATTTGTGCGGGTCGACAATGAAGGAGTCGGCCGCTGCGACACCGTCGAAAAGATGTCGGACCGATTCCGCCGCGAGCGCGGCCAGACCATAGGCACCGTCGATGTGCGCCCAGATACCCCGTTCGTGGGCGACGTCAACGATCCCTCGGATGTCGTCGACAATACCGAACTGTGTGGTACCGGCCGTCGCCACAACGGCGAAGACGCTGTCGCGGATGTCGGTGTCAGCCGCGTCCAGAGCCCTGGCCAGCGCAGCCCCGGTGAGCCGCCCGTCTGCACCCACCGGCACGACCAGGACGTCGACGCCCATGACCCGGGTGGCGGCCTGGACGGAGGAATGCGCATCGGAGCCGCAGGCGACCCGCCACCGCGTGGGCTCTGCGCCTCGACCCGCCACGGTGCGCCGGGACTGCATCGTGTGTCTGGCCGCGACCAGGGCGGAAAGGTTCCCAAGCGTTCCACCCTGAACGAAGACGCCGCCGGCCTCGGGCGGAAAGCCGGCCAGGTCGGACAACCAGCGCAGTGCCTGGTTCTCCGCGTAGACGGCCCCGGCACCCTCAAGCCAACTTCCCGCGTATACCGATGACGCCCCGACAACAAGGTCGAAAAGGGCTGCCGCCTTGGTGGGAGCCGCCGGGATGAACGACAGATTGCGCGGATGGTCGACCGAAATGCACGCTCTGGAGAGGAGCTTGTCGAAAATCCCGAGCACCTCGACACCCCCCAGACCGTCCGGGGTAATCATTTCACCCACCGCGGCGGTAAGGTCTGCCCATGACCGGGACCCGTCCAATGGAACAGGGTCGAGACGCAGCCTGTCCCGCGCATAGTCAACTATAGCCTGGGCCAGAATATCGCTTTCCACGTCATAGCGGTGCAC